>DASXMJ010000001.1 GCA_036495685.1 Candidatus Binataceae bacterium
CGAGCCTCGTGGAGCTTCGCGAGCAAATCTCGATGGCGCACGCAGCGCTTATCGCAAGAATGAGACGGGAACTAGGTGGGTGGCGTGAGACAGTGGATGATCTCGCCGTCCGGGTGCGGCACCCTGGCGCGCTGGCCGCGCTGGCGCGCGCGGACCTTGCCGATTCTCACGACGCGCTGCGCGATGCGCTGCGTAATCGAATTGACGGCGCCCGGCGCTCGGTGCGCGAACTGCTGCTGCGCCTGCGCACGCCCGCCGCTGAGATTCGCGAGCTGCGCCATCATCTCGCCCGAGGGTCGCTGACGCTCGCGCACGGTGCCGGTAGGCTGGTACGTGAGCATAAGGTGAAGCTCGCGACCTTCTCCGACCGGCTCAACGCTGGAGCCGTGACTGGCCTGGTGAAGCGCCGCCATCGGCTCGGCGAGCTGGCAGCGCGGCTCGATTCGCTCTCTCCGTTGCGCGTTCTCGAGCGCGGTTACGCGGTCGTAAGCAGCACGCGCGACTCACGGGTGGTGATCGACGCTTCCACGGTAGAGGTCGGAGAGGAGCTTCAGATTCGCTTGCTCAGGGGGAAGTTGCGGGCGCGCACGGTCGCGCGCGAAACATAGAAGATCATGGCCGCGAAGGAAAAAAAGTTTGAAGAAGAAATCAAGGATCTCGAGACCCTGGTCAATCAGATCGACTCCGGCGAGCTGACCCTGGAAGAGTCGATCAGCGCATTCGAGCGCGGTGTCGCGCTGGTCAAGTCGCTCAACCGTAAGCTTGACGAAGTGGAACGCAAGGTCGAGCTTCTCACCCGCAACGCTGAAGGCCGGCTGCAGAGTTCGTCGCTCGACCACGAATTGGGCGAGAAACCCCCCGACGACGACCAGGACGACGAGTCTTTCTGAACTTCCTCCGACCTCCGCGAGATGGCGGCCGCTGATGCGCGCGCGGCTCGATATCGAGATGGCACGGCGCGGGCTGGCCGAAAGCCGCGAGACGGCGCGGCGGCTGATCATGGCGGGGCGGGTACGGGTAAATTCCCGGCCCGCTGACAAGCCCGATCTGCTGGTCACTGCCGAAAGCAACATCACGGTTGTCGGTTCGGATCCCCAGTACGCGAGCCGCGGCGCGTATAAATTGATCGCGGCTCTGGATGGGTTCGCGATTGAGGTCGCGGGACGCCATGCGCTTGATGTCGGTGCATCTACCGGCGGCTTCACCGACGTGCTGCTCAAGCGCGGTGCCGCTCACGTAATTGCGCTTGATGTCGGATATGGTCAAATTGCCGAGCGCCTGCGGACCGATCCGCGGGTCACCGTTCTGGATCGCACCAATGTCCGACTGGTGGAGCCGTGGACGCTCGCGTATTTGCCGGACTTGGTCACAATCGATACCAGCTTTATTTCGCTGCGCATCGTGATTCCCGCGGTGCTTGCGCTCGTCGCGGCAAAAGCTGAGATTATCGCGCTCGTGAAGCCGCAGTTCGAAGTCGGAAAAGGCAAAGTGGGCAAGGGCGGAATCGTGCGCGATGACGCATTGCGGCGCGTGGCGCTGGAGGAGGTGCTGAGCTTTGCGCGGCAGGCGGGCCTTGAGATCTTCGGTTCGATCGATTCACCGATCGCGGGCGCAAGGGGAAATCGCGAATTTCTGGTCGCGATGCAATTTGCGCGTCCCGGGAATTGAATGAATCGCGGCTACATCATAGGCCTCGACATGGGCGGAACCAACATCCGCTGTGCGGCGGTGTCGGCCAGTGGCAAGGTCCGGGTGCTGCGTCGCGGTCCGGCGCACGCCGACGCCAGCGCGTCGCTGGTGGCGAAAAATATCGTGCAACAGGTTCGCGCGTTAGAAGATGAAGCGCGCCGCCGTGGAATGGGAGCGCCGCGAGCCATCGGGGTCGCCGTGCCCGGGCCCTTGAACGTGCATACCGGAAAGGTGATGGCCGCACCCCATGTCGCAGCGTGGCATTCATTTCCTTTGCGGGCCAGATTGGAAGAGGCACTAGGACGGCGGGTTGCAGTCGAGAACGATGCGAACGCCTGGGCACTCGGAGAGTTCTGGCGGGGCGCCGCACGCGGATATCGTAATGTCGTGCTCCTGACCTTGGGCACCGGCGTGGGCGGTGGGCTCATCGTGGGCGGCCAGCTGGTGCACGGGCGCGACGGAATGGCGGCTGAGCTCGGGCATGTGGCGGTTGAGCCGGCGGGCTTGCCTTGCGATTGCGGCGCGCGTGGATGCCTCGAGGCGTATGCGTCGGCATCGGGCATCCGGAAATTGATCGAGCGCCAGCTTGCCTCAGGCCGCCGGCTGCCTCAGCCTTACCTAGATAAGGAAGGGAACTTCAGCGTGCGCGGTCTGACACACGAGGCGCAAAGGGGTGATCGCGTAGCACTCCGCGCCTTCGCGACGGCGGGCCATTACCTGGGCATTGCGATCGCGTCCTTCCTTAATACCTTTAATCCCGATCTGATCGTGGTCGGCGGCGGGGTCGCCGGCGCACTGCGATTCATGCGGCGCACGATGCGCGCGCAAGTTCGTGCCCGTGCTTTCGCCGCGATCGCAGCTGACGCGCGAATCGTGCGCGCCGCACTTGGTCCGACCGGCGGAGTGGTAGGGGCTGCGTACGCCGCCCTTCATCCCGCAACCCGACCGGCATCGTAAGCACCTCGAATCAGCCGAGTGGCTAGCTATAAGCAAGTTTTACAAGACCAAGCTGGCGACGTGGTCCGCTGGTGGGCCCTCGTTATACAGCAAATAGTATGGAAAAAGAGCCGGGTCCGGCCAACTAGCTCTTTTTTCGTAAGCGGCATTTGAATTGGCCGTGTGTTACAATATTTTCCTGACTGTTGCCTGACGATCGGTGAACCGGCGAATGTCATTCAGACCATTCCTCGCCACGGGGGCCAAGTGGGCGCTACTCGTCGCCGCCACTTTCGCGTGTTCCTCAATCTGCCTCGCCCAGAGCGACCTTGAAGGCGACACCTCACAGGGCTCTCCGCCTTCGGTGGTGGAGAGGCCCTATCGAGAGCCGGCCCCGACTACCCGGGCGGAGGAGGAAGCCCCGAGTGGAGCGCCCGGAACCTCTTATCCGGAGGCCGAGGCGGTGCCAAAGCCGCCGCCCCCACCCCGGAAAACGTTTCCCTACGTGATCCGGTCCGGCGATTCGATGGCATCGATCGCGTCGATGTTCGGGCTTACGGCGGAGCAACTGGCCCACATCAATCATATGCATCCGGACGACGAGCTGATGGCGGGTGACGAACTCAAAGTTCCCAATCCGTTCATCGCGGAGGTAAACGGCCTGCAGGCGCAGGTGAAGACGCTCTCCGCTCAAGCCCAAAGCGCGCAACAGAAAGCGGACAGCGACGATCGCGAGTTGAGCGGCCTGCGCGACAAGGTTCAGGACCTCACTTCCGACAATCAATCACTGAACTCGAGCCTGCGTTTGCTCCCCTGGTGGCACGCAACCGCGTTGTCGACTACCGTCGCCGCCCTCATCATGTTCGGGGTCATGGTAGTCACGCTGTTCGAGTGGTGGCGGATGCGTCGGCGATACGTCGCGCTGGCTGGACTTGCAGACGATCTTGGGCGGCTTGACTACAAGTACAAAGCGATGCTCGCCAAAGCAGAATTGCGGCTCCAACAGCTCTACGGCAGGCGCCGCGGCGGGATGACCGAAGGACAGCCGCGTCCCAAAATGCCAGAAGAAATCGAGATCGAACGGCTGAACGAAGAACTCAGGGAAGTCCTGGAGCGTCATCTCACCCGACTCGGGGCTCGATCACGAACCCGCAAACGTGCGCTGTGGCGCGAACTGTTTGGCGGCGTCGATTCGCCGGTTGAAGCGCGTTCGGCTCGCCGGTAGCTGTCATCCAGGAGCGGGAATCAGCGCGGCGACCTTGTAATACATCCGCCGGAGGAAACGTGATGAAGAAATTCGCGACGGTTGCGCTCGGACTGATGCTCGCCACGGGCCTGGCCGGTTACCTGCTCGCCGCCGACAGTGCCGCCGAAAAGTCCGTCACAGGAACCCTGGAAGACAGTTACTGCTACGGATCGATGGGCGCCAAGGGCGCCAGCCACAAGCAATGCGCGATCGCGTGCGTGAAGAAGGGGATCCCGGTGGCACTGGTGGACACGAACGGCAACATTCATATTCTGCTGCCCGCGAAAAACGACCAACCCCTGCCGGACGACGTGTACTCGAAAATGGAGGACCAGGTCACGGTGACCGGAAAAGAGTACAGCAAGGGTGGGGTGAACTTTCTCACTGCCGAATCGGTAAAGTAGGCGCGTGCTGGAGAGGCTGTTCCCGGGAGCGGCGCATCTTCAGAACATCCACCCGCTGGTGGTGCACTTCCCGATTGCGTTTCTGTTCGGTGCCACGTTGCTCTACTTTCTGGGCGCCTTCTTGCGAAATGAGTCCATCACCGGCGCCGCGTTGTGGGTGCTCTTGCTCGGTGCGATCGGAGCCGTGCTCTCCGCGGGGACGGGTCTATACGCGAGCGCGGGCGTCATGATTGCGCCCTCGGTGCGAGACGCCCTGTTGCTCCATCACCGCAACCTGATGGTCGCGGTCACCGCGCTGACCGGCGCGCTGACCGTGTGGGCTTTGGTGGCCCGGCCGCTTCCGCGGCGCGGACGGTGGGCGTTTTTGTTGGGGTTGGTCGCGATGTGTGTGCTGATCGCACGAGGAGCGGATTACGGCGGCCGTCTGGTTTATGACTACAACGCGGGCGGCAATGCCTGCGGTCAGCCTATAGATTTCAGCAAGTAGAGCGTGGTTCGGAAAGGCGTTCTCCGATTTCCTTCCCGCGCCGCTATAACCGCCTGAGAGGTTTAGTGGAGGAGACAACGATGGCTTATTCTGCGCTGCTGGTGGATATCACGAATGGAGTCGCCACCGTCACACTCAATCGACCAGAGAAACTCAACGCCTACAACGCGGCGATGGGCGCAGAACTGTCGCAGGCATTCGCGGCGCTAGACGGCGACGATCAGGTGCGAGTCATTGTCGTTACCGGAGCCGGCCGCGCGTTCTGCGCGGGCGCAGACCTGTCGACTGCCGGCGGCGACACGTTCAACTACGATAAGCGTCGCGAACGCGGCGAGCTCCGGGAGGCGCCCGCGATTCGGCCCTGGAATATGAAGAAGCCGATCATCGCGGCGATCAATGGCCCCGCGGTGGGAGTCGGCATTACCTTGCCGATGCAGTGGGACATCCGGGTCGCTGCGGAGAGTGCACGAATCGGCTTTGTGTTCGTGCGACGCGGAGTGATTCCAGAAGCGCTCAGCCTGTGGACCCTTCCGCGGCAGATCGGCCTGGCCAGAGCCAACGAGCTGCTCATGACTGGAAAAATCATCTCCGCCCAAGAAGCGCTCGAATTTGGAATTGTGAGTCACGTTTGGACGGACGGGGAATTCAGGGCCAAAGTTCGTGAAATGGCAGAAGATATCGCGCTCAATACCGCGCCCGTTTCAGTCGCGATCACCAAGCGGCTCACCTGGGGACTGCTCGGTGAAGACGAAGTGGAAAAGGCGCAGAGCGTCGACTCGCGAGCGTTCCAGTGGACCGGCAAGCAGCCTGATTCGCATGAGGGTGTGAGCGCTTTTCTAGAAAAGCGCAAACCCGCCTGGAAGATGAAGCCATCAAAGGACTTTCCGGATTTTCTCTCCGAGATCAAATAGCTTCTCCCCGCTCCCTGGGAAGCCAGCACCTGACCAGGCTAGGCCTTCGGCTGCTCCCTGGATGAGATTGCTCACTTGAGACGGGTTCGCGCATACGCGAAAATCAGAAGCGGTCTACGGCACTGCGGCGTGGCGGGAAGCCAGCCCGGTCACCGGCCGCAAACACTGACCGATCAAAAGCAGAGATGAAAAACAATTCACTTCGCGGGGACACCGTTGTGGCCGGTCGCCGCGGCGTCGCACGACTCGCCGCTACATGGTGGCAGGCGACCACCGCGATCGCGCTGGCGATGCTTGTGCCGATCGCGCTAGCGAGTTTCGGATGCAGTTCGAAAAAGAAGGTTGAAGATATCGGGGCCGATGACAGCGCGACCGAGGCCGCCCCCGAACCGCAACCACCGCCTACTGCGACCGTCGAGATCAGTTACAGCCATCCCAAGGACTCGATGGAGCGCGCGACGGTGAGCAAGTATTTCGGCGCAGAAGTTATCCAAACGACTCAAACCCACTCCGGGCGTAGCGCCTCGGTGATTCGCTTCGATGGGGGAGTGCCAATTTGGGAAATCCGAGCGGATCGCGGCTTGGCCGGCCGCATTTCCGACATCGGCAGTTCCGGTTGGGCGGTAAAGAAACTCGAATACGGGAAAGTGCCGCCGCATTTTACCCAACTGCTCCCCGACGCGGGCCCACCTGAACCCCTCGACCGCGGGTCGTTCTATGTGTTCACAATCGAGCGCTCGTCGGGGACGGTCAGCTATCAGGCGGTTAAAGTGCAGGCCGACGGGTCGTTGCAGGCGTACGCGGCCCAGCCCCGGGCCGGCTCGAGTTTTCTCATCTGCTGCGGGCTCGCATCGGACTTCACCGAACCCGTAGTCCTGCCCGAGGAAATAACTCCGGACGAAACCGGGCAGGACAATTCTGCGCCGAGCGACCAGGGTGCCGAGCCGAGCGATTCCGGCGGCAACCCCTAGGCGATAACCCCTTTTATTCTCGAGCGAATCTTCCCGGCCGCCTTATCTGAATATATCTTCAGTTTTGAAGTACGGCTCGGAATTGACTTGTTATTCATAACCGATTATAGATTCAGCCAGTGGCTGAACCCTTAGAGAATCTCAGGGAGTCCGGGCCGAATCGGTTCGAAAGACGGCGCGAGAAAACCCGCGTCGACCTTTTGGAAGCGGCCGAGCGCGTGATTGCGCGCAAGGGTTACCATAACACCCGCATCGCTGACATTGCTTCTGAGGCAGACGTGGGCTTGGGTACGTTCTACCTTCACTTCAAGACCAAGAACGAAATCTTCATAGAACTGATAAATTACGGAGCTGGCCACCTGCGCCAGGAACTGGTCGAGGCGAAGGCCGGAATTCAGCATCCGGCAGAGAAGCTGCGAATTACCATCAACACCATCCTGGACGCGGCCGCGCAGGCGCCCGAATCGTTTCGCATCGTGTTTGGGCATGGCCCGGCATTCCTGGACCTGATGGTCCGCGTACACCAAACCTTCATCGACGATCTTCGTGTCGACCTGGAACCGGCGATTGGATCGCAAGCGGATGCGGTCGCGCATCTCACTATCGGGATGCTTTCACAGGCCATTACCTGGCTACTCGAGCGGGAAGATCTCTCGCTGGCGGAACTTAAGGAAACCACAGTTAATTTTGCGTTGGGCGGCCTGGAACGTGCGGCGTGCCCTGACGTTAGTTGATACCTGGAGGCGCTAATCGATGTTCACCGAGCGGACTGAAGTACAGACTCCTCTCAGCAACGTTTTCCACTGGAACTACGACGTATTGTTTCCCCAGATGGACCGGCTCTACGAGAACGCCAAACGCGATCAATGGAACGTGTCCACCACCATCAACTGGGATCGGCCAATCGAACGGGAAGTCATCGACATGTCGATGATGCCGATGTTTCAAACCGAGCTTTACCGATCGCTCAGCCAGGAGCGCAAGGATCAATTGATGCGCAAATTTGCTGCCTGGCGCCTTTCGCAGTTCCTGCACGGCGAGCAGGGCGCGCTTATGGTCTGCGGGCAGTTGGTCGAAGCGGCGCCGGACCTGGACGCGAAGATGTGTGCGGCCGCGCAGGTCATGGACGAGGCTCGGCATGTCGAGGGCTTCCGCAAGTACATCACCAAACTCGACAAGATCTATCCAATCGATCCTACGCTCAACCGGCTGCTGTGCGCGGTTATTGAGCACGAGCGATGGGAGCCCAAGTATGTCGGCATGCAGATCGTTGCCGAGGGCTTGGCCATCGCCGCCTTTCGCTTCATGCAGCGCGAGACCAAAGACCTCCTGCTCAAGGAGCTGCTGGAATACATCATGAAGGACGAATCGCGCCACATCGGCTTCGGAATGCTGGCGTTGCGCGACGCCGTGCGGAAGCTCAACGGCAACGAGAAGAAAGCTCTCGAAGACTTCGCTTTCACCGCCTGCGACATGATGGTCACCAAGATCGTCGACGGACAGCCCAAGGACGGGTTCCTTTCCGGTACCTCAGTGTTCGAGGAAGTGGGCATCTCCACGAAAGATGTCGAGACCGAGATGCAGCGCAATCCGGAGTGGGCCAAGGCCGAGGCTCAGATGGATCAGCAGTTCAACTCATTTCTGTTCGTCGATACGATCATCCCCTGCCTGCGTCAGCTGGACCTGATTAACCAGCGCACCGAGCCCTGGTACACGCAGCTCGGCGTCATGCAGATGGCATCGGCGGCCTAGTCGCCGCGTTGAAAGTGAAAAAAAGGCCCGCGAGTCGCCGGGCCTTTTTTTGCTTGCCCGGCATGACCGGGGACCCCGAGCTGAAAGTTCTCGGCGCTAGCGAGCACCTCGAATTCGCATCGCGCCGCCGGGGGCGGATCCGGCGGCCCGCAAGTAGCGCACGTCGCCACCCCTGTGCCCGTCCGGAAAACTGCGCAATCTGGATGGACTAGCGCAGTTCATCCAACGCGGACCCGTTCAGTCGATAGGTCGGCTCGTTGAACACGGGATCCATTTCCCCGGTTTTTACGAAGCCCAGGCTCAGGTAGAGCGCCGCAGCGTTAGTGTTGGTGCGGAAGCATACCAGCTGTACCGCGCGGCATCGCGGATAGCGTTTCACGATCGTCCGAAGCGTTTCGACGACCGCGGCGCGCCCGTAACCACGCCCCTGCTGTGGCGCATCGATCATGATGTCGTCGATCCAATATTCGTCTTCGCTGTGCGGGTCGCACACGATTGTTGAAAAGCCCACGATCGTGCCGTCAGCACTGATCAGGTGCGGCAGATGCTCGTACTGTTCGCCGAGGGCTTTGACGTAGCATCGCGTCACCGACCATGCGGGCGGCGATACGAAAGTCCGTTGCTCCGGCTTGAGCTGCAGCCGCCACAGCGCGCGATAGTTGGTGCGGTCGATGGGGATCAACGTGATCTGCATGGCTCATCGATTGTACCTCACGCTCAATATCAACGCTGCCGTGCCAAGGACTGCACCATGCGAATTACTGCGGCAGCGGCTCGGGCACTGAGAAATTCAGGCGAAGTGAACCCGGGAGGGAGTGAGGTTGATTTGCCGGCCAGCGACCCAAACACGCATCTGCGGAAGGGGTGGATGTTCGCGGGCTGGGAATGAACCGACTTCCGGTGAATCCGAGTCAGCTTTTAATCCTCCCTCAAGATAAGACGTCGACCCCGATCCTCACACTGCCAGGAATAACTCGCGCGAAGATTCTGCGGTGAGCTTTTTCACCGAGGTTATCTTGTCGGCGAACTGCGCCATCGAGGAAGTGTCAACCGAGCCCACGTCCACCAGCACGGCGAAGATCGTGAATTGCAGTGCGTCCTTACGCTCGCGCAGATGCGCCAGCCACTCGGGTGCGACCTGACATTCGCCGTCGGTGATCATGACGATGTCGCCGCGCTTGAGCTTGCGGTCTTCTAGCAACGCCATGGCGGCGTCGAGTGGTTGCTGAAAATCCGTGCCCCCTCCGGGAAAATACTCGGCCATCTCGATGACCTTGGCGAGTTCGGGTTCGTAGCGCCGCTCGCGGTTCAGGTCGAGAACCCGCAGCGAGCCTTCGCCGGAGGAAAAGAGGACCGCCCGAAACAGGCGGCGCTGCCGCCGTGCGATGTCCATCAAGGTAAGCCCCACCGCCTTTGCCCACAGTTCCTTCTCACCCTGCATCGAAGAGCTGACGTCGATACACACCACCATCGGGCCTTTGCCCTTTTGCTCGTCCTCGCGCAGCCAATACTGCAACACTTCCCCCTCGAGCAAACGGCGGCGGAAGTCCTGCACCAGCACTGGGTGATGCAGCGCGACCAGCTCGGAGGGAATTATCCTTCCCAGATCCGAGCCGCGTTCGATCCCGTATGCCTCACTGCTCCCGCGATCGAGGGTCTTGCGTCGAAGCGCGCGTGCATCCTGCTTCATCCTGCCGACCAGCCGAGCCAGTTCACCGAGCTTGCGGCTGCGGGCCAGATGGCGTCCGAGTTCGAGCCGCTGGCCGGCGTTCATCTTGCCGCCCTGGCCAAACTCGCGGCTGAAGGCATGACTATCTTCGGCGGCCCGATCGATATCCTGTGCAAGTTCCACGGACTTCACTTGCATCTGCTTCAACTCGCCGCGCCCACTGTTTTTCAGGTCACGTTCCATCTGGCGGGTCTTCTGGTTGAGACGCGCTTCCGAAACCTGCGCTCCGCGAGCTGCCGCCTCGACCATGGCGGCCAGCTTCTTCTTGTCTTCCGCCGATGCCTCGCGAGCGCCCTCGTTCCGATCGGTCATCTCCTGCGCCGCCTTTAACGTCTCCGCGCGCGATTCTAGGTCCTGCTCCTGATGCTCCAGATCCCAAAGATCGACTATCTCGTTGCGATTGATAAGCTTCTCCGACCGGATCATCTCGAGTGCGCGCTCGCCGAGGACCATCGCGGCGATGGCGGCCTTGTCCTCCTCCAGCAGCGTACGACTCTTGAGCGCCTCGAACGCGGGGGAGGGCAGCAGTCCTTCAAGGATTGTACGATTCAAGGAAGCCGACCGCCTGACGGCGTCGGGTTTTTGCCAAACCAGGTTGTACTTGAAAAGCGCGAGGAAAAGATCCGCCAACAAAGCATCGAAGTGTGGAACCAACCGCCCGCCCGCTTCCATTAGGTCAGTGGCGGACGGGGCGCCCGCGAGGATCTCGGACCATGCGCGACGGTCGTAGCCGTCGCTTTCGATCCACGACGTGTTCCGCGGCACCACCGGCAACTGAAGACGCCGGGCTTGTACGGCTTTGCTCCTACGTGCCATGCCTTCCCTGTGAAAGATTAGCCGACCTTCATTGGACCTGCCATTGCTTCTGATTGGCACTTGAATGTATCCGTGATGCGGTAACAAGATTGTAATTGAGGTTCGGCCTCGAGAGATGAACGGCGAAACCAATTCGCTTTCCACTCGACGTCATGCACTGCTGCTGGCCACGGTGCAGGAATTCATCGCTACCGCAGAACCGGTTGGCTCGCAGCAGGTTGCGGCTCATTACTCGCTGGGCGTGCGCTCGGCAATGGTGCGAAGCCTGATGGCCGAACTGGAGGAGTCCGGATTCCTGACCCAGCCGCACGTCTCGGCCGGACGCGTTCCGACCGACAAGGCGTTCCGTTACTACGTCGATCACCTGCTGGCGTCCTCGCGCATCGCTTTCGAGGACCGCGCGCAGATCGAACTTCATTACTCGGGCCGTCCTCGCGGTCTGGAGGATGTAATGCGCGACACCCCGAAGCTGCTCGCCCTGTTAACTGGACAGGCCGCGCTGGTGGTGGCACCGCGCTTGGAGGCCATGACGATCGAGCGCGTGAGCTTTGTGCGCCTGCGCGAACGGCAGGTGCTGGCGGTGTTTGTGGCAACCGCGGACCGGGTGGAAAACCGCTTGGTTGAGACGGACCGGGACTTCAAGCAGGACGAACTCGATCGGATGGCCCGTTACCTTAACGAGTCGCTGGCCGGTCGGACCCTCGACGAAGCACGTAGGTGGATCGAGCGACAGCTCAAGGAGCAGCGTGCCGCGTACGACCAGTTCAGGCGCGACGCCCTCGCCCTCGGTGGAGGGGCGATAGGCGAGAAGGGCGATCGGACCGAGGTCTACGTCGAGGGCAGGGTCAAGGCACTCGACCAGCCGGAATTTGCCGACCCAGAACGAGTCCGCGAACTGCTGCGTGCTCTGGATGACAAGTCGGCTCTGTTAGCACTACTCGAACGGAGCATCCAGCAAAACGGCTTGATGATTTCCATAGGCTCGGAAAACTATGATCCACGCTTGGCGTGTCTCAGCGTAATTGCGGCTTCATATGCGACCGGTTCTGAATCGGCCGGAAGCCTCGCCGTGGTCGGCCCGGTTCGAATGGACTACGACCGCGTAATTCCGTTGGTCGGCTATACGGCCAGGACCCTTACCCGGTTGCTCGAGCACTAAGCTTTTCTCAAACAGCATTCTGCTTCCACGAGTGGCGCGAATCGAAATCGTGCTTATTTTTTCTGTGGGTGCAGTTTCGCAGTATGAACAAACATCGCAAGGGCAATTCCGGCGAACCCGAGTCACACGACGACCGGCAGGCGAACGGTGCTGAGTTCATGACCTTGACCGACGAAATGGCGGAGTCGAGTGGCGAGGCCGAAGCTCGCTGGCAGGAGCTTCAGACCCAGCTCCAGGAGAAGGAAAAGGAGCTAGCCGAGCTCAAGGACAAGTATCTGCGGGCACTGGCGGACGGGGAGAACGCCCGCAAACGCATACGGCAGCAGAGCGAGGAGAGCGTTCGAATCCAGAAAGAGGGAGTCCTACGTGACCTGCTGCCAATTGTCGACAATCTCGAGCGCGCCATTGGAGCGGCGCGCGAAGGAGCTAGCGACACCGCCGTGATTGTCGATGGGGTTCAGATGGTCCTGCGGTCGCTGATGGATTTTCTAAAGTCCCAGGGCGTTGTCCCGATCGTCTCCGCGGGCCAGCCCTTTGACCCGGCCCGCCACGAGGCGGTGGATCACGTGGCAAGCGACACGCATCCGCCCAACACGGTTGTCAATGAGTTCCACCGGGGATACCTCATCGGTGATAGGGTATTGCGGCCAGCCAGCGTGACCGTGGCGAAGGGACTTTCGAACCGGCGAAACAATGGCGAATCCGACACTTCAGAAGTTGAAAACGACTAGATCGTGATTATTTATTGAGACACAGCCCGGGAATCTGACAGGGCGACAATCGAGAAAAATGGCAAAAGTAATCGGTATTGATCTGGGGACGACCAACAGTTGCGTTGCGGTAATGGAAGGTGGCGATCCGGTGGTGATCGCCAACTCCGAAGGTAGCCGTACCACGCCTTCGGTCGTTGCATTTACGGACTCCGGCGAGCGTCTGGTAGGGCAGATAGCGCGGCGACAGGCGATCACCAATCCAAACAATACGGTGTTCGCGATCAAGCGCCTGATGGGACGCCGCTTCGAGGACGCCGAAGTGCAGAAGGCAGCCAAAGTGCTGCCGTACAAGGTCGTGAAAAACGACGACGGCGCCGCATGGGTCGAGATTCGCGATAAACGTTATAGTCCGCCGGAGATCTCGGCTTTCATCCTCCAGAAGATGAAGCAGACGGCCGAAGACTATCTCGGCGAAAAGGTCACCGAGGCGGTCATCACGGTACCGGCATATTTCAACGACGGACAGCGACAGGCGACCAAGGATGCCGGACGAATTGCGGGACTCAACGTCCTGCGAATCATCAACGAGCCGACCGCCGCATCGCTGGCGTACGGCCTAGATAAGAAGAAGGACGAAAAGATCGCCGTGTTCGACCTGGGAGGCGGCACCTTCGACATCTCGATACTGGAACTCGGCGAAGGGGTGTTTGAAGTCAAGGCCACCAACGGAGACACCTTCCTGGGTGGTGAAGACTTCGACCAGCGCGTCATTGACTATCTGGCCGATGAATTCAAGCGCGACCAGGGAATCGATCTGCGCAAAGATCGCATGGCGCTGCAACGACTCAAGGAAGCAGCGGAAAAGGCCAAGTGCGAACTTTCCACGGTCATGGAGACCGACATCAACCTCCCGTTCGTCACGGCCGACCAGTCTGGTCCCAAGCATCTGAATATCAAGCTGACCCGGGCCAAGCTCGAGGCACTGTGCGCAGATTTGCTCGACCGCCTCGAAGGGCCTTGCGTCACCGCATTGCGCGACGCGGCGCTCAAAGCTAGCGATGTCAACGAAATCGTGCTGGTCGGCGGTATGACTCGCATGCCGGCGGTTCAGGAGCGAGTGCGCAAAATCTTTGGCAAGGAAGGGCACAAGGGCGTCAACCCTGACGAAGTGGTTGCGGTTGGCGCAGCCATCCAGGCCGGCGTTCTCAAGGGCGAGGTCAAGGACGTTCTGTTGCTGGACGTGACCCCGCTGTCACTCGGTATCGAAACTCTGGGCGGTGTGTTTACCAAGTTGATCGAGAAGAACACCACCATACCGACCCGCAAGAGCCAGGTATTTTCGACCGCGCAGGACAATCAGACGGCGGTCACGATCCGGGTTTTCCAGGGCGAGCGCGAGATGGCGACCGACAACAAGCTGCTCGGCCAGTTCGACCTGATCGGAATTCCACCGGCGCCGCGGGGCATGCCGCAAGTCGAGGTCACCTTCGATATCGATGCAAACGGCATCGTCAATGTCCACGCGAAGGACCTAGGCACCAACAAGGAGCAGTCAATCCGAATCACAGCTTCTTCGGGACTTTCCGAGGAAGACATCAAGCAGATGGTGCGTGATGCCGAGCAACACGCCGCGGGTGATCACAAGCGGCGGCTGGAAGCGGAAGCGCGCAATAAGCTTGACAATCTCGTCTATACGACCGAGAAGACGCTGAAGGACTACGGTTCGCAGCTCGATGAGACATCGCGCAAGAGCGTCGAAGAGGCTCTGGCCAATGCCAAGAGCACGCTCGAATCCAAGGATCCCGACGAGATGAATCGCGCGGCCGAAGCGCTGTCCAACGCATCGCACAAGCTGGCTGAGGCGATGTACAGCAAGAGCCGCGCGCAGCAGGGTCAGCCCGGTGACGGCGGCGCTGCCGGTGGCGGCGCACAACCCGACGGCGCGACCGGAGACAGCAAGCAGAAATCGGGCGACGGCGAGGACGTGGTCGATGCCGATTTCAAGGAAGTGAAGTAGTCCCGACTCCTTGCCCAGGTGGGCGAAAAAGCTCCTCGCACTGCGGAGGGCAATGGCTTCGGCGTAACGTATCGTTTAAGATTCCGTCACGATGCCCTCCGCCACCAAACGCGATTACTACGAGGTTCTGGGTGTAGCCCGTGGTGCCGCCGACGACGACCTCAAAAAGGCTTACCGTCGCCTTGCGATTCAGTTCCACCCCGATCGCAACCCCGGCAATAAGCAGGCCGAGGAGCGGTTCAAGGAAGTAAACGAAGCGTACCAGGTGCTGTCTGATCCAGAGCGACGCTCCCAGTATGATCGCTTTGGACATAGCGCGTTTCAGGGTCCGCAAGGGCAGGGGCCCTTCGGCGGGTTCGACTTCTCGCAAGGCTTCGAGGAAGTTTTCTCGGATATTTTCGGAGACTTCTTCGGCACCGGCCGCGGCCGCGCGCGTTCACGTTCGCGGCGAGGCGACGATCTTCGCTACGACCTCGAGGTGGAGTTCGAAGAGGCCGCACGCGGAACCGAAAAGGTAGTCCGCTTCCAGCGCCTGACCCTGTGCGAGTCTTGCAACGGAACCCGGGCTCGCGGCGGTTCCACCGGCGCACGTCAGTGTCCGAATTGCCGCGGCTCCGGCCAGGTCCGCACCCAGCAGGGATTCTTTTCTATCTCCACCACCTGCAGCCAGTGTCGCGGGGAAGGAACGATCATTTCCGATCCGTGCCCCAAGTGCCAGGGCCAGGGCCGGCTGCGCAAGCAGGAATCGCTCTCGGTCCGTATTCCTCCGGGGGTCGACAATGGGTCGCGCCTTAAGCTGCGGGGCGAGGGTGAGGCTGGTTACGGCGGCGGAACTCCGGGTGACTTGTACGTCATCATCCACGTCAAGGAACACTCGCTGTTTGTGCGCCAGGAAAACCACATCGTAATCGAGGTGCCAATCAGCTTTCCCCAGGCAGCGCTCGGGTGCGACATCGAGGTGCCGACGCTCGAAGGCAAGGTGAACCTCAAAGTCCCTTCGGGGACCCAGTCGGGCAAGGTTCTGCGACTCAAGGGCAAAGGCATCATCGATCTGCACGGTTACGGACGCGGAGATCAGTTGATTCGCGTAGTCGTGGAGACTCCTCGTAGCCTGACCGCCCGCCAGCGCGAGCTACTCGAGGAATTCGCCAAGCTTGACGGCAAAGCCGTGAACCATCCGCTGTCCAAAGGCTTCGTCGACCAAATCAAGAAGATGTTCGGCTAGCCGCCGAGCCCCGGTTGTCAGCGTTCGCGAAGGCGTTCGGGTACAGGTCACGGAAATTTCCGGAGAAGAACCTGGTTCTCCTCGCCTCGCTGAGTGAAGCCACGGAACGGTCGAATCTTCCTAGCGGATCGCGGCCTCCCTCCGCGTGCGGATAGTCTGACGAGAACATATACAGCTCCTCAAATGATTCGTTGACCATGGCGCTCACGTCCTCGAAGGGATATGGCGTGAAGCGCAGCTGCTGGCGTATTTGCTCCGACGGCTTTCGTCTCATCCGCGCCAGGTGTGGTTCGGGTTTGCTCCAGATGTCGACGGCGTGGTCCAGCCGCCGGATCATGTCCGGCACCCATCCGGATCCGATCTCGATCACACCGCCGCGCAGGTCCGGATGCCGGTCCAATACCCCGTCCAGCACCAGCACTGAAATGAAGCGCTGCGGAGCGTGATGGATCACGGTGAGATCCTTTGACCCGATAACCTCGGCGCCCCCGCGCGCCGAGACGTGGTCCGGATGGCCATCGTTCATCCACTCTTCCGAGATGCGAAGCGCGCCGCTGCCGACATGGAGAATGAAGGGCAGCCGCCTCTCGGCAAGGCTCTTCCAGATAGGCTCCAGCGCGGGATGTCCCGGCGATCGTCCGCCGGGCGCGTCTGCGGCAATCCAGATCGCGCCCAGGCCGAGTTCGGAGGCATTGACGATTTCCTTCAAGGCCAACTCAGGTTCATCCAGCGGGACCATCGCCACGCCGATCAGCCGCCGATCCCCGCCGCAAAATGCAGCCATCGCTCGGTTGTGCGCGCGGGCAGCCGCATAGCGGACCTCCAGAGGTGCCTCGAAAATCAACCTGGCACAGAACGACGAGAAGACGACTTGATGCTTGAAGCCCAGCAGATCCAGCGCAAGCGATCGCTCCGCGCCGCTGAACGCGCCTAGCGCGTCGTGCCATTTGGGACCGCGGGTGATGCGATCTCCGAGCTGTAATAGTTTCCGGACGGCTTCGGGAGATTGGCCCGCCTTGCCAACGTGCTCGCCGGGATCAAATAGACCGGTGGTCCTGCTTCCCAGCGGGGGCAGCAGATCGCGGCTGGAGGGATCTGCGTGCGCCGACAGGAAATCCGGCAGCTCCATCAAGTGACTGTCGGCATCATAGATCAGTCGTTCGCCTGCGTAGCTCATGGTCAGTCTCCAAATTCGTTGGGCGGGACACCGCTTGTCTGCAAGTCAGGGTTCTCAAGCAGCTCTTTTCTACTATACCCGCACTTCCGCCTTTGCCCGATCCGGTCCGCGCGCTGTCCGCACGTTTGCCGACGATGGCAGAAACTGTGGTATATTCAATTGCAGTCAGAGCGACCGAATGCGATTCTCTTGGCATGAAAAGGAACGCGGGTCTCAAGGCGCCGGTCGACAGCGCGGCGGTTCGCCGCGTAGCCATGCTCGGGTTTCCCGACGCGCAGATCCTTGACATTGCGGGTCCCCTCGAAGTCTTCGCGCGCGCTTCACGGTGGCTGACCGATGAGGGGCTCGCGGACGCGCCGGCGTACGAGATAATTCTGCTTGCCGCAATCCAGGGCTCCCTGGCGATGTCGAACGGCCTCAGGTTCGTAGTCGACAAATCCATCGAAGGGCTGGATACAGCTCTCGATACCCTGATGGTCGCCGGCGGAATCGGGACCACCGCGGCGATGAGCGACCCGCGGCTGATAGGTTGGTTGCGGAAAATCGCCCCACGAGTGCGACGCCTCTGCTCGGTGTGCACTGGCACTTTCCTGCTGGCGGAGGCAGGCCTGTTAAGCGGCCGCCGCGCCACGACTCACTGGCGCTTCTGCGACGCGCTGGCGCGGCGCTTTCCCGCAATCCAGGTGCAGACCGATCCAATCTTCGTTCGCGATGGGCACGTCTATACTTCGGCAGGAGTAACCGCGGGAATCGATCTTGCGCTGGCCCTGGTCGAGGAAGATTACGGGCGCCGAGTCGCGCTGGGTGTGGCACGAGAATTGGTGATGTTTCTGAGGCGCCCGGGAGGGCAGTCGCAGTTCTCTGTCCAGCTCGCTGCGCAAAGCGCCGATCGCGAACCGATTCGCGACTTGCAGGGATGGATCGCAGATCACCTGTCGGAGGATCTCTCGGTTGGCAGGCTAGCGCGTCGAAGCGCGATGAGCGCGCGTAATTTTGCACGGGTTTTTTTGCGCGAGACCGGACTCACGCCGTCTGCTTTCGTTACACGGACCCGCGTCGAGGCTGCCCGCCGCCGTCTCGAGGAATCGGCCGACGGCATCGACGCCATTGCCGAACATTGCGGCTTCGGTACCCGGGAGTCGATGCGCCGGGCGTTCATTCGATCTGTGCACGTCCCGCCCGGTGCATACCGAAGTCGCTTTCGTCCCGCCGCGCCGTCGAATACTGCCCCGACGGTTCAGCGCGTGAAACAATTGGAGGGAATCAAATGAGGATCGCGATTCTGACCTTCGACGGAATTACCGCTCTGGATGCGGTCGGACCCTACGAAGTGTTACAGCGCGTGCCCGGTGCCGAAGTGGTCTTTGTCGGTGAAGCCCGGGGCCTCAAGCGAACCGATACCGCGTCGCTCGCGATCAACGCCGATCGCTCAATTTCGGAAATCACTAGTGCCGACGTCGTCGTGGTCCCGGGCGGATTCGGCGAGCAGCAGGTGCGTACCAAACCGGCGATGCTTGAGTGGGTTCGCTCCATCCATGCGACCACTAGCTGGACCACCTCGGTGTGCACGGGCGCGCTTATCCTGGGTGCGGCAGGACTGCTGAAGGGCCTGCAGGCGACCACTCATTGGGCGGCATTACCCCAGCTGGCGAATTTCGGGGCGATTCCGACCTCGGCACGAGTCGTAGAACAGGGGAAGATCATTACCGCCGCCGGCGTATCAGCGGGAATCGACATGGCTCTGCGCCTGGCGGGCAAGCTAGCCGGCGACACCATGGCCCACGCCATTCAGGTGGGAATCGAGTACGACCCGCAACCACCCTTCGACGGTTCATATAAACGAGCACCCGCGCCCGTCATGTCGATTCTTCGCGATTTCTATACGCGGCGCGGCCTGATGACCGAGTGAGCCTGCCCTAGCCTCAACTTTTTCAGGGACGTTTCTTTACCTGGAGACTTCCTCTCTCGTGGGGCGCAGGCTGCTAGGACGCATCATTCATGGCAAGTGCACCACTTCGAGCTTGAGGCCATCCGGGTCGGTGAAGAACACTGCATAATAACCGGGCCCGTAATCATATTGGCGCGGCGCGTCCGTTACTCTGCCGCCGTGCCGCTCGATTTCCGCCGCGAGCTCATCCACCTGGCGGCGACTGTCGACGGTGAAGGCGATTTCGCAGAGTCCTACGCGATGCCGATGGAATTGGTCTGCGCGAAACCGTGATTCCGCCTCCTGCACCCAAACGGAGCCGGCGTCGTTGTACCATCCGCTGCCTTGCTTGGGAGCGTCGTCGGCGTAGGCCGTCTGGTTTGGATAGCCGAGTTTCGGCAGCAGCCAGTCCTAGAAGCACTTTGCCTCGTCGTAGCGATTCACGTTCAACATCAGGTGGTGGATTCGGCCATTCATCGAAAGCGGCTCCTGTCTATCGGGTGCGCCCCAGCGCGTCCATGAGCGCGCGGCGCATGACTCCGTGGGGAGCGCGTACCCCGTTAAATAAATGGAATGCCAACTCTCCCTGCTCGACCAGCATACCGGCTCCATCGGCGCACTTTCTTCCCGCACCGATGGCACCCGTCAGGAACTTCGAGGGTCTGCGCGCGTAGAGGGTGTCGTAGAAAAAGCAGTTCGGTGGCGTGGCATCATATTTGAGGTGCGGGAAACCACCCCCGGTTAGCCCCAGCGACGTTGCGTTGACAACGCAGGCGACCTCAGCGAGCAGGCTGCTATTGACAAGTTCGCGGAGCCCGACCGCCTCGAAGCGCGTGCGCCGCAGCGCGCTTTGCGCAAAACGCCGGGCCAGCGCACTAGCGCGCCTGGCGGTGCGGTTGGCAATTATAACGCGTGCCGCCTTGAGTCGGCTCAGCGCTACCACCGCCGCGGCGCCAGCGCCGCCGGCGCCTATAACCAGCGCGGTCCGCGCCGCGACCAGGATAGCTTGCGCGCGCAGATCGCGTTCCAGCCCGCGCGCGTCGGTGTTATCTCCCACCAGTTTTCCGTCTCGGTGGATGACACAATTGATCGCGCCGAGTAGGTCCCCTTCCGCGGTGAGCTCGTCCATGACTGCTAGGGCCCGGGCCTTGTGCGGTAAAGTTAGATTTACCCCGGCGATCTTCAAGGGCACAATTCCGCGCAGAGCGGGCAGCAACTCAGCCCGCGTTACGTGAAACGCGAGGTATCGCCGATCCATACCCAGAGCCGCGTAGGCGGCATTGTGCATCGCCGGTGAGAGCGAGTGCTCTATCGGATCGCCGAAGATTCCGGTCAAACGCGTGGTGGCGGAGATTGGTCCCTGACGCACGGAGCGGGGCACCGTCCAGGCGGGTCCTTGGACCGATTATTTCCCCGCCCGCGCCGCGGCGCGAATTTCGTTGGCGTCGAGCAGGAATTGGTACTTGAGTCCGGCGGCGGCTAGGGCTTCTCGCCCACCCTCGTTTCGATCGACCAACGCGAAGCCGTGGGTCACGTTTGCACCCGCTTCGCGCAGCGCTGCCAAGGCCTCGAGCGTGGATCCGCCGGTCGTGATAGCATCGTCAAGAACCGCGGTCCTGAGTTCGGGCCGGAACGCGCCTTCGATACGCTTCTGCATGCCGTGTGCCTTGGTTTCCTTGCGCACGAAGCACCCTCGCAGCTTGAGGTCATGCCGATAACCCGCGGCAATGATAGCGCTAATAAGCGGAATCGCTGCGACCGCCATCCCGCCAATCTGACCGACTCCCGCTGCACTCACAGATTCCAGCATCAGTTCGCCGACTAAAAACATCCCCCGAGGAAGGAACATCGCAGGGCGGCAATCCAGATAGAAGTCTGAGACCTTGCCGGAGGAGAGGGTTACTTGCCGCTCGAAGTAGGCCTCGCGCACCAAGAGGTCGATCAGTTCACGGCGCAACTCCAGGTCCATGGC
>DASXMJ010000002.1 GCA_036495685.1 Candidatus Binataceae bacterium
ATGCGGCGGCGGCCCCTTGGCTATCTTCTGCAGCGACGGGTTCATGTGGTCCCACTTGAGCGCACTCGAAGTCCAGATGTCGATTGTCGGGTAATAGCGGTTGGGATCGTCGAGACTCGTTAGATGGATTCCAATCGCATCGGCGCGGCCGGAAATCCTTGCGAACAGGCGCGATCCGCACTCCGCGCAAAATCCCCGGCTAATCGTGTTGCCGCTGTCAGTAGGCACTGAGCGGTACTTGGGCTGACCGGTTATTGTGACCGCAGCGGAAGGCACTGCGATTGCGCTGATGAAGGGCGCACCGCTGGCTTTCTGACAATCCCGGCAATGACAATTGAAAATTGCAAGCGGCTCGGCCGAACACACGAAGCGAATCGCCCGCACCCGCATCCGCCGGAAAACGCTTCTGCCATGGTGATCTCCTCTCGCTGGGAGCGTAGCGCCTTTGGCGTTGGGCGACGAGAGGACAAATCAATTAACCGCTCTTCACTTCATAAAGAGCTGCCGCTAGACAGGTCTTCAAGTGGGGGTTGGTTGCCGATTCTCTGATTTGGGTCTGCAAGCTGGTAGGATTCTCGGGATGGCCGTCAAATCCATTCCCGAGGGTTATCACTCGATCACGCCGCGGTTGTTTGTGCCGGACGCAGACGCGCTGGTCGAATTTCTGAAGCGGGCTTTTGCGGCGGTTGAGCGGCCGCGGGTCGGCAAAGGATCGCCCGCAGAGATGGTGATCGGCGATTCGATCGTGATCGTCAGCGCGAGCGGGGTGCGCCCAGCTCTGCCCGCGTTTCTCTACCTGTATGTCCCCGATACCGATGCCGCCTACCGCGAGGCCCTCAAGGCCGGGGCGAAATCACTCGAGGCGCCCGCGGATATGCACTACGGCGATCGGCGCGCCATGATCGAAGACCCGCAAGGCAATGCCTGGCAAATCGCAACTCACGTCGAAGACGTATCGCCGGAAGAGATCGCCCGCCGCCTCAAAGCGCGGCCATGACCTGCCAGAGCCAGGAAACTAGCCGCGGTCACCGCAAAGGGCTCCGCCCCTCGAGCCGTCGCGGAACTTCTTACAGACTGGACATAGAGAAAGAGTCTTTCTCGGCCGATCCTCGATCGTAGGACAACTCGATGCTCTCTCATTTCTCCGTCGGGCAATCTCCCGTGCGAATGCCACCGAAAGAATGGTCGCGCCTTACCTGGAGAGTAATCGACTAAGGCGTGGTGGGCATGCACAAATCGGTGCCGAGGACCTCGGCACTATGGACAGACGCAGCATTTTGAAGTCGGCCGCAGTGGCAGCCGGAGTGGGATTCATTGGCGTCGGGCGGGCGCAAGTTCTGGCTGAAGGTGCGAAGCTCGCCCCGGTTGCAGCAAAGGCGGCGCGAGCCAGGAAGTCTATCGAGACTGCCGATGGTGCCAGACTGTTCCATCGCGATTGGGGCGACGGCAAGCCGATTCTGTTTGTAGCGCCCTGGGGCCTGAACACGGATTGGTGGGAGTACCAGATGACCGCTTTGGCGGGCCACAATTTGCGCTGTGTCGGCTATGACCGACGTGGGCATGGTCGTTCGGACGAGCCCAAGGACGGCTACGACTTCGATACGCTGGCAGGCGATATGGCGGCGGTAATCGATCAGCTCGAGCTGCGGCAGGTCGTGCTCGTGGGCCAGTCGCTGGGATGCGGCGAGGTGGTCCGTTACCTCTCACGTCACGGCAGCAGCCGCATCGATAGAGTCGTGCTGGTCTCAACGATCACGCCGTTCATCATGAAGACGCCCGACAACCCCGATGGTGTTGATGAGGCCATCCTCGAAAAAACGCCAGCGGCGTTGTGCATGGATCGCGCACACGTGATCGCAGCGGCAGCGCCCACGTTCTTCGGCGCGCCCGGCAACACGGTCTCGCCGGAAATGGCGGGATGGTGGACCCGGATGATGGTGGACGGATGCTCGCTCAAAGTCATGATCGACCTGCAGCGCATGTTCACGCGGACTGATTTTCGCGCAGAGCTGCGAGCGATGACGCTGCCGACCTTGCTGATCCACGGCGACCATGACGCCTCAACACCCATCGAATTGACTGGACGCAAAACCGCGCAGTTGATTCCGCGTTGCCAGTTAAAGGTTTACGAGAATGCCGCGCATGGCTTGCCGATCACGCACAAGGATCAACTGACTGCTGACCTGCTTGCTTTCGTAGAAGGCTGAAGGGTGGCAGTGATCCGGCTTCGACCGGGAAAATGGTGGGACGAATCACTCTAAGGAGCCAGGAGCGTTTAGCCTCGAACACAGCTGGAAGCTGGTCTCACTTCGAGCGAGAGAGGAGGCGCGATCCCTCCTTCCCGGGACCGGCTTCGATTTGGAAGGAAACAAATCGCACGCCCAAAGGATTCCATTTCATTGGTCAGTTTCCGTCCGGGCGTCTGGAAAAGCACCGGCGGGTGCAACACAGGCGAGTGACTCAGACCCAGGATCGTGGGTGTGGGAGAGCGGGTGCTCACAACATCGGGTTGGGCCTCTCGTCCGAGTTGAGGAGCAGCGCGCCAACCCATTCGAGCGTGCGACGCTGACCGACGAGGTGCTGGCACCACGTGTCCGCATCGCGAAGTGCACGATCGAGCGGGCCTTTTTGCGTGTAGATAGCAGCGCCGCCGAGAGCATCGAAAAGCATCCTGATGACCTGACGCGCCGCATGGCAGACATTCACCCGCGCCAACCACACATCGGCGCGTTCCCTTTCGGTTGGCTTCTCGGCTTTTTCCAGGCGTTCCCATTGACGATCAAGTGATGAAAAGACGTAGGAGCGCGCCGCACCCAACATCATTTCGGCGTCGGCAATGGTGCTCTGAATACGTGCGAGGTTCTTGTAGAGTTTCGTGCTCGGAAACTCCACTTTGCCCTGCATCGCGTCGCAGAAGAAATCGATCGCCGCACGAGCGGCGCCCAGGGGAACTCCAGCCATCTTAGGGAGAATCGTGTTGCTGTTGCGCCATAAGGGAGCATCGCGCTTCGCAGGCTCGGAAAAGCTTAGACTGTGGCGCTCCGGAATGAACAAGTCGTCGGCGCGGTAGTCGTTGCTGCCCGTGCCACGCAGGCCGGTCGTGTGCCAGGTGTCCGCGATCTCAAAAGATGATGCCGGCGCGAGCATCAACCGCCAGCGGGGAATCCGTTCGTTGATCATTTCAGGTACGCCGTTTGCGTAGACGATGCAGCCAGCCGAGACCACATCGGCATGGGTAATTCCGGAGCCGAAGGGCCATTGTCCCTTGATTCGGTAACCACCCTCGACGCGGTCGGCTCGGCCGACCGGTAAAGCATGACCCGCCGTGGCCAGGTCGAGACTGGGATAGAGTTCGCGCGCGGCAGCGTCGTCCAAATATCCGGAAAAAAGGCCCGAGTCGCATCCGATCATCACGCACCATCCGACCGAAGCGTTGGCCTTCGACAATTCTTCAATTACCTCGACTTGCTCGATGGTGCTGAGTTCGGGACCGCCCCAGCTCTTGGGCATAGTAAGCCGGAACATGCCGGCGCTGCGAATGCGCTCCGCTACCTCGGGCGGAAGCTTGCGGGCCGCTTCGATCTCAGGTGATTTTTCGCGCAGGAACCCGCCTAACTCGCGCGCATTCGCATAAATCTCAGCCGCGCCAAGAAAGGCTCCCGCGTCAGCATCGGGCACAAGTGTCGATGGTCCCGTCATCAGGGTTCCTCCCCTCACTTCGTCTGCTCCCGATCGATGTACCGCCGCGGCGTGGTTCAGGCAATGCGCAAACCAGCCGAATCTCGGAGAGTGCACATCTGTTGATGATATCATTGCCAGTGACACAAACCCTGGGGGACGAGGATTGGGACCGGCTACTCAGTCTGGGCTGACCACCTGCGAGGGGCCGCTCGCATGGAAGGCCACCGAGAACTTCAACTGATCGGACCCGCCGTCCGGGAGAAGGGACTTACTTCTCGGAAGCCTGAGTCGCTGCTGATTTCGGAACCGAGTCGGTGCGCAGGCTAATTCGGGCATTGTCCCAGGTTACGGCGGGACCGACCGGCTTGAGCCGCAGGAGAACCATGTCCGCGTACGCTTTCCGGGTAGCTTCGGTCAGAGCTCCGGTGGACTCACCGAACCCGCCATATTTCCTCGCCAGCGCGGCGACGGCACGATCATATTCTTCGCCCGCCTCCAACCGCTCCACTTCCACTCGCAGCATGACCGCGCACAGCTCCTTCCAGCGCTCTCCTCTTTCCACCAAGAAATTTCCGCGCGAGTCGTGGCGGATGCGCGCGAGCTTCTTGGACTGCGCCGGGGTGCGCAAATAGATGTACCGGTCGAGCGCCACAAACCACATTGGGAGAGAAATCGGCCAACCGTTGCGCTGAAGGGTCGTGAAGATCCCCGTATGTGCCCGCTCGAGTTCGGCCCATGCTTCTTTTTCCGAAAGACGAATGCTCATGCGTCCATCGGTCTCCTTTTCAAATCCGGCGGGACCGTTTGGCGAGCGCGTATTATGTGTCCAAGGATTGCCTGCCAGCTGCGGCGATTAGACCGCCGTGTAACCGCCATCCACCACCAGCTCCGCTCCTGTGACGAACGATGCCTCGTCGCTCGCGAGGAATACTACACACCACCCGACCTCTTCGGGCTGAGCTCCGCGCTTCATTGGGGCGAGCTCTATCAAAGACTGCAATTGTTCGCGGGGCACAATGTCGACCATCGGCGTCAGGATCACACCAGGGTGAACCGAGTTCACGCGAATCCTATCGGGCGCGTACTGTACCGCCGCAGCCTTGGTCAGCAGCCGAACCGCGCCTTTGGTGCCGTGATAGGCGGCGGAACCGGCTGAGCCGATTAGTCCGTAGATCGAGGAGATATTGATAATCGAGCCTCCGCCGCGCCGGCGCATCGCCGGTACTGCCGCCTTCATACCGAGCCACACCCCCTTCTGGTTGATGTTGACCACGGCGTCCCAATCTTCTTCATTGGTGTCTTCGATGCCGCCGGTACGATAGATGCCGGCGTTATTGACGAGGATGTCCAGGCCGCCAAAGTCATGTTCGCCGGCGGCGACTGCGGCGCGCCAGTCGTTGGCGCGGGTAACATCGAGATGAAGCGCCACCGCCGCTTTGGTCGCGGCCTTGGCGTTGATTTCATCCGCGGTCTGTTTGCAGACATCGTCGAGCACATCGCCGAGCACAACCTTTGCGCCCTCACTGGCGAAGAGACGCGCCTCGGCGGCACCCTGTCCGCGCGCACCGCCAGAGATAAGAGCGACCTTGCCTTTGAGTCTTTCCATTCTAAAGTTCCCTCCGACCGTTGCTGGGGTTCTTCGGCCGGGTCCTGGCCGCGGCTTTAGGTCGCGGTCAGACCGCCATCTACCACGAACTCCGCACCAGTCACGTAGGATGCCTCGTCGCTGGCCAGAAACAGCACCACCTGGGCGACCTCTTCGGGTCGCCCCTCGCGCTTCATCGGCACGATGGTGCTGATGCCCTCGCGTCGCTCCTTCGGGATTATGTCGATCATCTGGGTGGAGATGACTCCCGGATGAACCGAGTTGACCCGAATTTTCTCGCCCGCATATTGCACGGCGGCGGACTTGGTCAACAGCCGCACCGCGCCCTTGGTGCCGTGATACGCGGTCGAACCGGGCGATCCGGTCAGCCCCGCAACCGACGAGATGTTTACGATCGCTCCGCCACCCCGCCGACGCATTGCGGGTACCGCCGTCTTCATCCCGAGCCACACGCCCTTCTGGTTGATGTTGACAAGCGAATCCCAGAGTTCCTCGCTGGTGTCCTCAAGACCGGACATGTTGAAAATGCCCGCGTTGTTGACCAGGATGTCGAGGCCACCAAATCCACTCTCGCAGACGTCAACCGCAGCTCGCCAGTCCGCGGCGCGCGTGACGTCGAGATGAAGTACAGCGGCCACTCGCTCTCCGGCCCGCGCGTTAATTTCCGCGGCCAGTTTGGTGGCCTGATCGTCAATCACGTCTCCGACTACAACCCTTGCCCCCTCGTTGACGAACAGCCGGGCCTCGGCGGCACCCTGTCCGCGCGCGCCACCGGAAATCAGCGCAACCTTGCCTCTAAGCCGATCCATGTTACCTCGCATGCGAGCGCAACCGCCGCAGCCGATTGCGCCATCGCAGTTTTCGCGCCCCTGACTACTTCATCATCTCAACGCCGCCGGTCACCAGAGCAAAGATCGTCGCCCCATTTCTGGTCGAGACCGTGTGCGTGCAGCCATTGGGCCGGTAGTTCGCGTTGCCCGCGACAACCTCGCCCGATTCATCCGCATTGGAACCCTCGATCACGAAGATCAATTCATCGCCGACGTGCTTATGACGGGGCAGTTGGGCGCCCGGGTCAAAGCGTACCAACGCGGCTCGCCGTTTGGTTTCTTTGTCATGCCAGATCGGCTTCTGGCGTACCCCGGGCATCGCTTCGGTCCAAGCAATCTCGCTCAGGTCAAAGTTCTGCGAGCGCGGAGCCCCCGTTAGATCCGTGGCAGGTTCGATGCCACCGCTGACAATCGCGAGGACGGTCGCACCGTTCTTACTGGTGACGCTGTGAATGCACCCGTTGGGACGATAGCCGACGTTGCCGGTGGTAGTGGTGCCGTGTTCGTCGGCGATTGAACCTTCGATGACATAAAGCAATTCGTCGCCCACATGACGATGGGTTGGAAGTATGGCTCCGGGCTCGAAACGCGTCAGTAGGGCGCGGCGCTTGGTCGCCGGGTCGGACCAGAGCACCTTGGCCTTGAGTGCCGAAGCCATGGAAGTCCATTCAAGGTCGTTCACGCGGATTATCTGCGATGGTGTGTCAGCCATGGTTTCCTCCGCAGCGGCAATCTCTGATGGGGTCGGCGCGCTGGTTAACTGGCTTGCTAACCCTGTTCCCTCAGCGTTGTCAATCGACGTGAACTGCGACGCTTCAGCATGAGAAGCAGAGGGGATTCCCGTTCTTGCGCGCTGTTCCCCGCCGGATTCCTGATGTCCAGCAAAAACCGGGAGTTTCGGGTAGACGGAGATCGCCACGTCGGAAAGACGCCAGACATCGAAGAATTCCCGGCTCAGGTCGCATTCCCGGGCGGGTGGGATTGTCAGCTGGCTGATTGCCGCAATTGGCCGATTCGTGGCATTAACGATCAGGCCCTCGGCCGACGGGCATTCCAACTGGAGAGTTGAGTATGGCAAACCTGCCACTCCTCAAGGTCCCGATCGTTGATTACGGAGCAGAGCAGTCTGCGATGGAACGTTATCGCAAGGAAGGCGAGGAACGTGCGATGCGCCTCGGCAACCGAGGTGCGCTTAAGTTCGATCGCGCCGGTAATCTCGATCCAGCGATTCAAGATGCGTACAAGCGCTGCGGATTTTACATCTTCGAAGGATTGCTGGCCGAGGAAGAGCTGCAGGACCTCGAACGGGATGTGGCCGAGATGCTTGCGCGCGCACCTGTAACAAAAGGTGCCGCTATCGACAGCCAAGGGCGTCCGGCGCTTTCGGCGGATTGCAAGGCGCCGAACATCTCATGGGTCAAACCTCTTTCCGACCCGCTCGGGGGCACTACTTTTGCGCGCGGCCGACACCCGGCGAAGATGATCGAGCCCACGCCGCCTAAAGAAGCGCCCGAATACGTGATGCAGCTCGTACTCGGCTCGCTGCAGTTTTCCGATGCGTGCCTGCGGCTCTACGGACATCCGCAACTGCTAACAGTTGCCGAGAGTATCAATGGCGAGGATTTCACGCCCTTCAACGAAGCGGTGTGGATCAAGCAGCCGGGCCTGGGTGGTTCAGTAGCATGGCATCAGGATGGCTGGACTCACTGGGACAGTCCGACCCTCGACGGGGGCACCCACGGCTTCAACTTCATGGCACAACTCTACGGTTGTAACGCGATCAACGGGCTGTGGGTGGTGCCAGGCTCACATAGACACGGCAAGGCGGACCTCAAAGGGATGGTCGAGGCGGCGGGGTCCGATCGTTTGCCCGATGCCGTCCCGTTTATCTGTGCGCCGGGCGACGTGGCGATCTGCAACCGCCAAGCAATTCACGGTTCATTTGCGAACACCTGCCAGGATGTCCGGGTCACAATCAACTTCGGCTTTCATCGTCGCAAGTCAGTTCTGGGAGTAGTCAGCGGAGGCGTTCACAACCCGGTCGCGGTTTACGACGATCAGCGCATTCGCGAGCGTTCCCGGCTAGTCATGTATGCCATCGATGCGCGCCAGCAGCGATTTCCGGATGAGAAGCCTTACCGCTATAAGCCGCTCGCCGGCCAGCAGGAGCTGTATCGTTGGACGCCGGAGCGGAGAGCCGAGCTGAAAGACTACAACCTGCAGGACCTTGGAATTTAGTCGTTTTTCTCTTCCGGGTTCGACGCCCCGCGCGGGTTGCGACCAGGAACGCGCGAAACTTTGGTCGCTCGGAGTAAACCACTGGAACGAGCAGACACCGCGTGGCCGGTCGCGCGAGGGCCGGTAAGACATCGACCCTCAGTTTCGCGTGCGCGATCCGATTAGTCCGCTGCCCGCGAGGCTTTGAGGGTCGCGCGACCTCCATTTGCCACGCTCGACGGCGCTGAAGAATTCCTGCACCGCGTGATTAAACGCGGCCGGCTCCTCGAGGTTTACCGCGTGCCCCGTGCGCGGCACCATCCACAGTCCGGCGCCTGGAATTGTTTGCTTGAGCATAACGCTGGCGTCGAGACACGGATCGTCCTCATCCCCGACGATGAGCAGAACTGGAACCGTCATTTTGGCGAGTTCCGAGGTGAAGTCATAAAGCGACGGACGCAACGCCTGGTAGTTGCGCAACGTCAATGCCGATCCGATGGGAGAATGCTCACTCAGATGCCGCACGAATTCCTCCCAGCCGCGCGGATCTTTGTTGCGGAGTTGAATGCGGGTCGGCCCGAGACCCAATGCCCGCGCGAGCGGCGCCGAACCCTCCTTGAGAAAGCGCTCGGCCGTCGCTTCGCATTGCTTGCGGAAAGTCTCGCGCTCGGACTTCGGCGCGCCCGAACCACACCCGGCCACGACCAGCGAAGTGGCCCTTTCCGAATAGCGCAGACCGAAATGCAGCGCCGCAAAAGCTCCCATGCTGAGTCCAACCACGTGAGCCTTGTCGATCGCGAGATGCTTTAGGACCGCCGCGATGTCGTCGGTCGCGCGATCCTGTCCGTAGGACGAATCATCCCCGGGCACGTCGGAGGGTGGATAGCCGCGTGCGTTGTACGTGATGCATCGGTAGTGTCGCGAAAACCAGCGCACCTGGCTTTCCCACTCGCGGTAGTCGGAACCGAACTCGTGGGCGAAAATGATCGGATGGCCGTCTCCGCTCTCCTCGAAGTAGAGTCTTGCTCCCGATGATTGTGCGTACGGCATGGGATAACTCCCGCGCTGGTGATATGGCGGACAGTTAGTTCATGCAAGCAAGCTTCGCAACTACATTGCAACAGGAGATCGATTCGACATGGCGGGAAAAATAGCGATCGTAACCGGCGCAGGTACCGGTATCGGAAAGCACGCGGCCCTCGCCCTGATGCGCGAAGGATACGCGGTCGTGTTCGGCGGACGGCGGTTGGAATTGCTCGAGGCCGCCGCGGTCGAGGGGCGCGCGACTGGCTCGTCCGCCATCGCGGTGCAGACGGATGTGAGCGACCCGGAATCGGTCAAAAACCTTTTCGCGAAGACCCGCGAAGCGTACGGCCGTCTCGACGTGCTGTTCAATAACGCCGGAATTGGTGCTCCGGCCGTACCGCTTGAGGATCTTTCCTTGGAACGCTGGCGGGCAGTCGTCGAAACCAACCTGACCGGTGCATTCCTGTGCACGCAGGAGGCCTTTCGCATCATGAAGGCACAACAGCCGCGGGGCGGGCGCATCATCAACAACGGCTCCATCTCGGCCCACACGCCACGTCCCAACTCCGCCCCCTATACCTCGACCAAGCACGCGATGACCGGGCTGACCAAATCGACCTCGCTAGATGGCCGCAAGTACGATATTGCGTGCAGCCAAATCGACATCGGCAACGCCGCAACCGAGATGACCGCGCGTATGGCGCGCGGTGTGCCGCAGGCGTCGGGCGAGATTGCAGCTGAGCCCACTTTTGATGTCGAGCACGTCGCGCGAGCGGTGGTGTACATGGCCAATCTGCCGCTCGAAGCGAATGTTCAGTTCATTACCATCATGGCTACCAAAATGCCTTTCGTCGGGCGCGGCTAAGATCTTTGCCTGGTTCGGAACCTCGCTGGTGCGAGCCGTCTTGCGAGCCGGCGCAGCTACAACCAGGTCGAAACCTGCGGCATGGCGCGAGATGGAATGTTGGTCAAAGGCGCCAAATTGCCCATAGATGAGAAGAGAGAGGCGCAGCCTCTCTACTTCCGGTTGAGAAGGCACCGGCGAATCGCGATTCGGCTGCGGCCGACGCTCTCAGTAGCCCGCAAACCCCATATCGGTGGTTGCCTGCGCCTCGGGATCGGTGCACACGTTGACCAGTGCAGTCTTGCGACTCTTGATGGCCCGTTCGATCGCCGGACGGATCTCATCGGGGCGCTCCACGAATTCTCCATAGCCGCCGAGCGCTTCGACCATCTTGTCGTAGCGTTGGAAGCCGAGATCGCGCCCCACGTTGCCGCCGGTCTTACGCGAGGTGAATCCACCGTTGTTCGAGACCACTACCACGATGGGCAAGCGATGCCGAATGGCGGTGTCCATTTCCATCCCGTTCCAGCCGAATGCTCCGTCGCCGCTCAGCACCAGCACGGGGAGGTCAGGACGCGCAGCCTGCGCGCCGATTCCGAACGGGATACCGACGCCCATACAGCCATGCGGACCGGCATTGAGACTGCAGCGCGCCTGGTAGATGGGAATCGATTGGCGAGCGAAGTTCAGTATTTCATGTCCGTCAACCACCAGGATGGTCTCCCGTGAAATGACTTCCTTGACCTCGTTGCAGAGGCGCAGCGGATGGATCGGAACCGCATTGGAGTGCAACAGCGGCGCCGAGCGTTCCAGGTTCGACCGATGCTTGACGGCGAGCTGCGCGACCCATTCGGTCTCGTGCTTGGGATCAAACTTGCCGGCCGCCTCAAGGGTGAGTTGCTCGAGCACCAGTCTGGCGTCACCGATGATGCCTATGTCGGCGGCACGATTATGGCCGATCTCCTTACCGTCGAGGTTCACGTTGATCAGCTTGGCGTCCGGCGAAAAACGCGGAGGTCGCAGGAATGACAGCATCGAGTTGGCGCGGGCACCGATTACCAACACCACATCTGCTTCGCGAAATGCGGTCGAGCGCGCCCCTGGGAACGAGCGGGGATGGTCTTCCGCAACGACTCCACGACCTTGGGGAGTGGTGAAGAAGGGCAGTCCCGTCGCTTCGATAAACTTTTGCAGCTGATCCTCCGCCCGTGACCACAGCACGCCGCTTCCCGTAAGGACCAGCGGTTTGCGTGCCTTGGCCAGAAGCTCGACCGCGCTGCGGATCAGAGCTGGATCACCTGCGGGACGCGCTTCGGTCCGCGAGGGGCTCGCGACCCACTGAATTTTCTCCTCCTCGACCTTACCAGCGAGCACGTCACCCGGCAGGTCGAGGTAGACCGGACCCCGCTTGCCGTCGAGCGCCTCGCGAAAAGCAATGCTGATATATTCAGGAATCCGGTACCCGAGGTCGACGCGATACGCAGCCTTCACGATCGGTCGCATCATCGGAATCTGGTCCATCTCCTGGAACGTGTCGAGCGTGGTACCGCGCATCGGCGCGGCGCCGCCGATCGCGATGACCGGGGCGGCATCAGCCCATGCGTTGCCAAGACCGGTCACCAGGTTGGCGACACCCGGACCCATCGGTGCGATACAGATTCCGGGTTTCCCCGTAACCCTCGCATACGCGTGCGCCATCATGGCCGCCGCCTGCTCGTGGCGCACGTAGATCCCCTGCATGCCCAGTTCCAGGCACGCGCCCGCGGTCCCCGAGGTGGGCCCGCCCATCATGAAGAAGATCGTGTCGACGCCTTCCTGCTTGAACGACTGAGCGATGATCTGTTCCCCGCGTAGTGTTCCCATGGTCGATTGCCTCCAAGCTGCCCGGCTAAGCCATGTGGCAAACGAGCAACAAGCGGCCGTCTCTGTCAAGCGGATCGGGGAAGCAGCAATCGCCTCGTCGGTGGGGTGCTTGAAATGGTTCTGGCTGAGGCGACGCTGTGGGTGAGATTGGCGCACGCGGGTACCTGGTTCATGGCACGTTAGGCAGAGGAAATGCGCATAGTCGGGACCTGCCGCTGTCCATGCGCACCAGGAGGCTTCTGAGGCAGAGGTCCCCTTCCTCGAGGAGGTTGTGTTTGGAACGCTGGGGTGTGAAAAGTTGAAGCGCTGAGAGGGCGGAATCACATGGCACAGACGTCGAAGCGTATGCTCGAGGGCTACCGGGTGCTCGATTTCACCCAGGTCCTGGCCGGACCGACCACGACGCGATATCTGGCCGAGATGGGCGCCGAGGTAGTCAAGGTCGAGTTTGCTCCTAACGGCGATATATCGCGCGCGGTACCTTACATTCGGAACGGGCGGAGCGCGTATTACGTCCAGCAGAATCTGGGCAAGAAAAGTTTGTGCCTCGACCTCAAGAATCCCAAGGCGGTGGAGATCATCCGCGACCTGATCCAGAAGGTCGATGTGATCGTGGAGAATTACGCGCCCGGCGTGATCGCGCGGCTGGGATTCGGCTACGAGGCGGTCCGGGCGCTTCACCCGAAAGTCATCATGTGTTCGATCTCGACCTTCGGGCAGAACGGACCACTCGCGAACCGCCCAGGCTACGACTTTATCGGATGCGCCTATTCGGGGGTGTTGAGCATGATTGGCGAGCGCGACGGCGCCCCATCGCTGCCCGCGGTAGGAGTCGGCGATATCAGCACCGGGGTGCACGCCCTGTCAGCGATCGTGGCGGCGCTGCTCCATCGCGAACGGACCGGCGAGGGGCAATATCTCGAGACCTCGTTGCTGGATTGTTATTTCAGCTACCACGACATGCCGGTACACACCGCGAGTTTGAGCGGCGGCGCGATTTTGCCGCGGCGCAACGGCGCACACCATTACGCGGTTGCCCCGCTCGGCATATTCAACGGCAAACGGCATCCGATTCTGATCATGGCGGGAACCCAACACCAATTCCCGTATCTGTGCAGTGCGATGGGGAAGCCGGAGCTCGCGGAGGATACGCGCTTTCGCACCATTTCTGCTCGTATGGAGCACCTCGAAGAACTCAAGGCACTCATTCAGAAGTGGTTCGACGCAATGCCGACCGACGAGGCGGTGTACCGCTGTTTCGAAGAGTATCGGGTGCCCTTCGCGGAAGTGTTATCGACTGAAGAGGCGATGGCGCATCCGCATCTGCGCGAGCGCGAGCTGGTGCGGACGGTGAGCGATCGTTTCCTGGGCGAGTTCGAGGTACCAGGGTTTCCGCTGCGCTTTTCGGGTTACGGGCGGCATCGGACGACTACGGCGCCGACCTTGGGAGAGCACAACGCGGCGGTGCTGCGCGAGTATCTGGGATACTCGCCAGAGCGGATTTCGGCGCTGGAGGGTGAGGGTGTGCTGTGTCGTGGCGAGCGTTGACGGGCAGGCGCGGCTGATGCGCCAATCGGGGGGAGCTGAACTAACCCCGGACCCCAACGTTATCTAGGCGACCGGCCTGAGGTGCGGAGCGACCTCCCGGGCGAACAGGTCCATCGAACGGCGTGACCGTTCTGGTGCCAGGCCGGGCAGATGCATTCCGAGCACCAAGTGCGTCGTTCGCACATTCTTGAAGGACTCGTTAAGACGCGCCGTGACTTCGTCCGGGCTCCCAAACAGTGGAGTAAACATCAGGCCTTGCGCCTGGCGAAGCTTGGATGGTTCCGGCAGATTCGCGAATTGCGCGGCGTTGGGCATCTCGTTGGCCTCCACGATCCAGCGGCCATACAGCCTCAGCATGCAATGATAGTGATCCTGCGCCTCAGACCAGGCTTCGTCGCTGCTCCGCGCGACATAGGTCCAGTGGAGTTGGGCGGCGCTGTAGTCCGCGGGATTCCGCCCTGCCTGGCGCAGTGATTCATCATAGATTTGTTGTGCGCGCGGATCGCCCAAACCCATGAAGTGACATCCCATCCGGCCCGCGCGCCGGATAGCCTTGGGCGCGCCCGCCCCAATCCACAGGGGCGGATGCGGCTTCTGCACTACGGGTGGCATCAAGGTGATGTTCTGCACTCGGTAGTGCTGTCCGGAGTACGAGAACTCCTTTTTGGTCCACGCACCGCGCAGTACCTCGATGCCCTCTTCCATTCGCCCTGCGCGTGCTTTTCGATCAACGCCGTAGCCGGCGAATTCATTCGGGCCGTAGCCCTGGCCCACCCCGAGATCGAAGCGGCCGTTGGAGATGATGTCAATCGTCGCCGCATCCTCGGCGACCCGGACGGCATTGTGCAGGGGTAGCAGCACCAGGTAAGTGCCCACTCTGATGCGCGTGGTAGTCGCGGCGATTGCGGACGCGATCGGAAGAATCGCGGGCGAGTAGCCATCTTCGGCGAAGTGGTGCTCAGTGAGCCACGCCTGGTCGTAGCCAAGTTCCTCGGCGCCTCGGATTTGCGCAAGCTGCTCGGCGTAGAACTGCGGCCACGGCCTCCGCCATTCAACCGGGTTCCGGAACGGGAACAACAATCCGATATTGAGCTGATTGCAAAGGCTCATTCGCCATTGACTATTCCGCCACCCTGGTTTTGACAAGCCTGCGAAGCTGGTAGTGACCTTCGCGGAGGTTTGACGAGAGGGCGTCAAGCGTGCCTGACTACGGTTGGGCGAGCGCGCGCAGGCGGATAACGCTTGAGGCGACCCCACAGAGGAGACGCCGGCCATGGTGAACGATTTCGATTTGACCAATCCCGATTTCTTCGTTTCCGGCGATCCGCATTCGGTTTGGAGAGAACTGCGCGCGGCTGATCCCGTGCATTGGACCGAGCGCCAGAACAAACGGGGCTTCTGGTCGATAACCAAGTACGATGACGCACAGCGCGTCTATCGTGATCCGACGACTTTCAGCTCGCTGGGCGGTATCGCTCTCGGTTTCGCTGACGCACCCGATCCGAATCAGCCGCGCATGCTGTTCGGCTTCGGCCAGATGATGATCACCACAGACCCACCGCGCCACGGGCGAATCCGGCAGATGCTCAATCGGCGATTTACGCCGCGCGCGCTGGCGCCGCATGAACCGCACGTGCGCGCGATCACCCGGGAAATCATCGACGCGGTCGCCGAGCAGGGCCGTTGCGACCTGGTAGTCGATGTAGCGGCGAAGCTGCCAACCGCGGTCATCTGCGAGATGCTCGCGGTCCCGCGCGAAGATTGGGACCTAATGTTCGCGCTCGGCAACATGACATTGGGGAACGAAGACCCCGAGTACCAGGTCGACGGATCTGCCCAGAAGACCGGTGCGCAGGCACAGAGGGACATCTTCAACTATTTCATGAGGTTAATCGGCGAACGACGCAGCAGCCCGGGTGACGACCTGGTCAGCGCGCTCGTACACGGTGACATCGAAGGTGACCACCTCAGCGACCTTGAGGTGGTGTTCAACTGCTTCCTGCTGATCCTGGGAGGCCAGGAAACCACCCGCAACGCGATCACCGGGGGCATGGACGCGTTGATGCGCTGTCCCGACGATCGCGAACGCCTGGCGCGCCAGTCAGCACTGATGCCGACCGCCATCGAAGAAATCCTGCGCTGGACCTCACCGATCACTCATATAATGCGCACCGCAACGCGCGCGGTGGAGCTGCGCGGGCGATCGATTCAGGAAGGGGACCGGGTGGTCATCTGGAACCCATCCGCGAATCGTGACGAGGAGGTGTTCGCGGATCCCTACACCTTCGACCTTGCTCGCAAGCCCAACGACCACATCGCGTTCGGCTACGGTGAACATTTCTGTATCGGTGCGAACCTCGCTCGACTCGAGCTGCGCGTGATGCTCGATGAACTGCTCCGCCGCATGCCGGACATGGCTCCGGCTGGAGCGCCAGAGCGTTTGCGATCCAATCTGCTCGCCGGCATCAAGCATCTGCCGGTCACGTACACTCCAGCCCGGGTCGCGGCCTGACCGCGGCGCTTCGTGGAGAGACAATCATGAAACTGGACGGCAAGAACGCGCTAATCACGGGCGCAGGATCGGGAATGGGCAGAGCAACGGCGCTATTGTTTGCGCGCGAGGGGGCGAAGGTCGCGGCCATCGACATAGATGAAAAGGCTGCCGCCGAGACGGCCACTCAAATAGAGCGCAACGGCGGGAAGGCGGTGGCAATTCGCGCTGACGTTTCGGTGGAAGCCGACGCAAAGCAGATGGTCGAAACTGCGGCGCGGCGGCTGGGCACGCCTGGCGTACTGTTCAACAACGCGGGCATCGAAGGCGAATCGGCGTTTATCGGCAAGATGACGGCCGAGGCTTTCGACCGCGTGATTGCCATCAACCTGCGCGGCGTATTCCTCGGGATGAAATATGTCCTCCCGCCCATGGTCGACGCCGGAGGCGGTTCGATTATCAACCAGGCTTCGATCGCAGGGATGGTGGCGGTGCGCGGTGGAGCAGCATACAGCGCGGCAAAGGCCGGAGTAATCGCCATGACACGCGTGGCGGCGCTCGAATACGCGCGCTTTAACATCCGCGTCAACTGCATCTGCCCGGGCGGCATCGAAACCGAGATGGCCAAGCGCATTCGGCGCGGCGCCGAGCCCGACCCGAAGGACGTGAGGCGCATCTCGGTGCTCGGACGGATGGGAGAGCCGGAGGAGATCGCGAACATGGCGCTGTTCCTCGCCAGCAGCGATTCATCGTTCGCGACCGGCGCACCATTCGTAGTCGACGGGGGTTGGACGATCCGCTAGACGCCAGAGCGCGCTCCATCAGGGTGAAGCGCCCCCGGCGGTCACTCGAGGGTTTACAGAATGCGACTTCAGGACAAGGTAGCAGTGATCACCGGCGGTGCGAGCGGGATGGGCCGTGCCACCGCGACGCGCTTTCTTCAGGAGGGAGCGTCGGTAGTCATCGCCGACTACAACGAGGACACCGGCAAGCAGACGCTTGCGCTTTGCGCCGAACGGGGCTTCCGCGACCGGGCGCGGTTCATCCGCACGGATGTTGCGAAGGAGCCCGAGGTCGCGGCGATGATCGCGCTGGCGATTTCGGAATTCGGAAAAGTAGATGTGGTATTCAACAATGCCGGCCTGGGCGGAGCGTTGGGCCCGGTCTGGGACATCGAGGTGGAAGAATGGGATTACACCTTTGATGTTCTAGCGAAGGGAGTCTTCCTGGGGATCAAACATGCTGCTCGCGCAATGAAGCGGCAGGGCGGGGGCGGCTCAATCATTAGCACCGCGTCTGTCGCGGGGTTGAGCGGCGGAAGCGGACCCCTGGTTTATTCGGCCGCCAAGGCGGCGGTCATCAATCTAACCCGAGCTGCGGCCCTTCAACTGGCGCCGGATCGCATCCGGGTCAACGCGATTTGTCCGGGTGGCGTGCTGACACCGCTCACCGATCGCGGCAACCCGGCGACGGTGGCCAAGCAGCTCGACAAATTCCAGCCCTGGCCTGAGCACGGAAAGCCGGAGAATATCGCCGGGGCGGCGTTGTTCCTGGCCAGTGACGATTCCGAGTTTGTCACCGGTGAAGCGATAGTGGTGGATGGAGGATTGACCGCGGCGGGACCCAACGTCTGGAAAGGATTTGGCGGAGCTGCCGAGGCCCAACTGTCACAGACGGTCGTGAATCGGGGCAGCACCGGCGCTCCCAGCACTAGACGGGCGGTAGGAAAAATCTAGACGCTGATCGATGAAGTCTGCCGCTGGGCCGCAAAGAAAACCGGACTGGTGTCGAGGCGGCGACCGCGCGCTCTGCCAGGTGCGGTAACTATCCATACATAGGGAGGAACCCACAGGTGGCTATTAGTCTTGAAGATCGGGTGCACGAGCTGTAAGCAAAGGTCGCAGAACTGAGCGAGCGCGAGGCCATTCGTGCGCTACGGTTTCGCTATCACGAGTGCGTCAACGAAGCGAAGACCACCGAGATTCCGGATCTTTTCACCGAGGACGGCGAGCTCGAATTTGGGCATCTCGGCCGCGCGAAAGGGCGCGATCAGATTAAGGCTTTCTTCTCGGGACTGGGCGCCGGCAGATCGGGACAAGCGGCCCAGCCCAGGCGTGGTCTGTATCGCGTGAGACAGTTCATCCACAACCACGTGATCAATCTGCACGGCGATCGCGCGGACGGCTTCGCCTACTTGGAGGCCAAGCCAGTGTACAACGGCGAGAGCTATGTCGTCGCGGCGCGCTACGACGATGAGTACGTCAAGCGGGACGGGCACTGGAAATTCTCCAGGATGAGCCTCAAGCCCTATTTCATGGTGCCTCTCAAAGAAGGATGGGCGGGGGAAGACCTGTTGAAGATGGGCCGGTAGAGGCTGCGAGCAGAAGTTTTGCAATCTCTTATCCAGCCTCACCGTTAATATCGGTGAGTGTCGGATCGGCCCGACCCGCGCGAGGTGCCGAACCTGGTGAATCCCGACTCCTAAACGATAAAAGTCAGGTTGTCGATGACTTCATCGTTGTTTATCAGCACCACCTTCTTGGTTGCGATTTTCCAGTTTCCCTCGACTCGGCGCAGTGAATGCTCATAACGACCAGCGAACACACGCTCCCTGCTGCGTCGCAGCTCATACAGGATAAAACCCGACGACACCGTCGCGGCGTCTTCGGTGGAATTATCGACCTCGACATTCGAGATCAGCCGCTTGGTGCGTGACGGCGGCGTCTGCGCATGGGCCAGTCCCGAGGCGAGCCGTTCCACACGATCCCTGAGTCTCGGCAGGTCGTCATACACCAGGGTAATTTCGCGCTCCGGATCCGTTCCCTCGCCGTTACACGGAATCCAGTACCTGGCGTCCGCGCCGAACAGCTCGAGCCATTCCCGGTAACACCGGTCATCGAGGAGGCGTGCCTCCCGATACAGAATGTCTTCGGCCTCGGAGCGGCTTAGGTTGGGCATCGCCCACGCAGTTCCACGAATTCTTCAGGCCGTAGGCGCAATCCGCAATTTCGCGACGCGCTGCTGAGGCTCGGCCGTGCTCAACATCAACGCCCTCCATCTGCGATAAAATGCGCGCTGCGGTGTCTCATCGGTAATGTGCCCCACAATGACGCCGTTATCCACTTCATACTCACGGTCGATTCCACGTGACAGCTCGAGCCATTCAGCACCCTTGACGCGCAGGCCCTCGCTGCAGCGGTTGAACATCTCCACGTCATCCGGTGCACCACCCCCGGCGGAACCATAGAAGGCCTCGTGGGCTCGCAATCGGGCCACATTGATTTCGTCGGGTACCCCCTTCAGGGTGGTCGGCAACAGGTGCACATCGGTGCGCTTCGCACTCACCGGGATCGTCATACGGAATTGGATTCCGATGATGAGGAGATTCGGAAAAATCGCGAGATTGACGTTGGATGCGGCAAAAATCTCGGCGGTTCGCCGCTCGCCGTAACGCTGAAGCATGCTGCTCAGGTAGGCGTCGCGGCTTGCCTGGGAGGTTGCCCCTCGCAGCAAATTCGACACCGGCCGGTTCGCGGCCCGATGTTTGGGAGCCATGTCGAGGATCGCGTGTCCATTGCCCAGGTCCTTGCTCTCGTACTCCGCATTCCCGGTGAAAAGCTGCATCACCTTGCGGCCCAGTTGCTTGCCCTGAATCTCGAAAAAACTCTGGTGGACGAAATTTGGATGGTAACCGTCAACCCCGTTCTCCATCTGGAACTTCCAGTTGCCGTCGTAACCGTATTTGTGGGTTCCAGACCGGGATTCGACCTCGCCCTCCGGCGACAGATCCATGAAAAGATCGATGTAGTACTTTGCATTCCCCAAATAGTCGGCCAGCGGCTCGACCTCGGGATTGAGACTCGCAAAGACGAGGCCCCGGTAGGTAGCGACGCGTGCGGCCTTGATAAGACTGAACTTGCGGCGGTCAAAACCGCTGCCGTAAGCGTCAGCGTAAGGAACCCCGATCAGCTCACCCCGGTTGTTGTAGGTCCATCCGTGATACCAGCAGCGGAAGACGGGCGAATTCCCGTGATTGTCCTGGCACACCGTGGAGCCGCGGTGCATACAACGGTTCATGAGGACGTGGATGTCGCGGTTCTCGTCGCGGGTAACAATCGCTGGCTGGGTTCCGATTACGACCGTTTTGTAGTCACCGGACTGGGCTATCTCGCTTTCGTGTCCCACGAAGACCCAGTTGCTCTCGAAGATTCGTTCCATCTCCAGATCGAAGATCTCCGGTTCAAGGTAGATCCGCCGATGGACTCGGGTTTCTTGAACGAGTTCCTCGAGCTTCATATGTGACGGCATGACGCTTTCTCCCGACGGACTCTTTTCTATGCCGAAAGGGTCTGATTCCTCATAACTTTGCGCCCCGACGTGCAATTTGCAAATGCGGCATGGAGATGGAAACAGGCACTCTCGGCAACCACCAACGACATCGCGCATCGGAAGGTCTATCGGCCGTCGGGCACACTCTCTTGGGGGCTACCTGCGGGCGACCCGATGTTCTGCGCGGAATGTGCTGACTCTTCGCTCCTCTTGGGGAGGAAAGCGCGTGGACCTGCGGTCCGCCGAATCGATTTTTTCTGTAATCGGCTCTTGTGTGGAGAGCGATCGTTGGGCGCCCCCCTTAAGCAAACTCTTGATTCTTGTCAAGGAACTGCAATATAGCCCGAGTAGGTACCGACACGCGCGAGGGTAGATGTGGCGACGAAGGAATCGGTTCGAGAAACATCGTACCAGATCGGAGCCGACCAGCTTTTTGTGCTGACCGCCGGCGCCGGCAAACCGGTCTTGGTGCTGCACGAAGAGCTGGGATTTCCCGGCTGGATGAAGTGGAATGAAGAGCTGAGCGATCGGCGAACATTGCTCACGCCGCTGCTTCCGGGATTCGGGCGTACGCCGCGCGCGGAATGGATAATGAGTGTTCGCGATCTGGCGGGGTTCATCGCGCGCGGCCTCCGTGAACAACGCCTGGCCCCGATCGACGTGATCGGATTTTCGTTCGGTGGATGGCTGGCCGCCGAAATGGCCGCCAACGACCCGGCACTTTTTTCAAAAATGGTACTGGTCGCCCCGGCGGGCATTCGGCCTCCGGAAGGAGAGATCAAGGACCTGTTCAAAGTTCCGGCACTGGAGTATCTGCGCGAATCCGTGCGCGACTCGCAACGCACCGCGGAATTCGCGTCTCTGTATGATGGGGGAACCTCGCCGGAACAATACGAAGCCTTCGAGGACGCGCGTGCAGAAACTGCGCGCCTGGCCTGGCAGCCATATATGTTCAATCCCAGCCTGCCTCATCTGCTTGAAGGTACTGCCAACCTACCAGCCTTGATTATCTGGGGCCGAGATGATCAGGTTGTGCCGATGTCGACGGCCGGCGTGTACCAGCGTTCGATGAAAAACTCGCGCGTGGTAATATTCGAGGCTTGCGGGCACCGGCCAGAGGTGGAAGCATCCGAAAGTTTTGTAAGGGAAGTAAAGAATTTTCTCCAATAACGAGGGGAGACGGCCATCATGCATCTGATGTGGTTTACTGAGAGGCAATATCACTACGACCCCGAGACTGAGCCGCAAAGAAGCCGGACGCTGGAAACCCAGATCCTGCGCCATCGCAGTTTCTTCGGCCTGCCGAATGAAAACTTCGACGCGCGCCACGGATCGGCGCTCCTTAACGAATACCTGGACGAAAAAATTTATTCCGAGGAGCTTGGCTTCGACGGGTTGATGCTCAATGAGCATCATGGCACCCCGTTTTGCCTCGGCTCGGTCATGGATGTCGAGGCGGCGATCCTGGCCAAAACGACCAAGCGCGCGAAAATTGTGCTGCTCGGCAATCCGGTTCCGACCGTCGCCAATGCGCTTCGACTGGCCGAGGAACTGTCAATGATCGATCTGATCTCCGGCGGGCGCCTGGTGCCGGGCTGGGTTCGCGGCGCGGGCAGTGAGCAGCTCGCCAACAATTCGAACCCTGCTTACAACCGCGAGTATTTCGAGGAAGGCGTCGATTTCATCCTGAAGGCGTGGACTACCCCGGGGCCGTTTCGCTTCGAGGGAAAGCACTTCCACTTTCGCTTCGTGAACCCGTGGGTATTGCCTTTGCAGAAACCGCATCCGCCTATATGGATTCCGGGTCTGGTCAGCCCGGACACGGTCACATGGTGCGCCAGGAAGCGATTTCCCTACGTTGCGCTCGCGACTCGGCTCGAGCCCACCGTCGAACTCTGGAATCTCTACACGCAAACCGCCGCACGGGAAGGCTACCAGGCGGGTCCCGAGAACTTCGGGTATCTCCAGCCGATCTTCGTCGGCGAAAATCAGGCCCGTGCCGAGGAGCTCGGGAAGCGGTTCCTCTACGGCGGTGCGTTCGCGCATTTCGCGCGCCCGGAATGGATGTTCCCGCCGGGATACAACTCAAAGGAAGCGACGCGGAGAATGGCGCGCCTACAAGCCGCCGCCAATTTCCAGGGCAAGCCGATCCATGCGGGCGGTGGTAACGAGACCGACGAGGAACTCGAAGAAATCCGGCGTGGCGTCTACGCGCAATACGAACAGAGCAAGAAAGATCTACAGATGATCGCGGGAACTCCTGATTACGTGATCCCGCGCTTGCGCAAGGTATTGGAAGTTCTGCGCCCCGGCATCTTCTCGTTCTGGCTCGACGGCCCCCTCGCGCAGAAAGATCGCATCAAGTGTCTTGAGCTAATTTCGAGAGAGATTATGCCGGCGGTGAGACAGATCGGCAGGGAACTCGGACTGACCGATCCTTTTGAGCGCGCGCCTGGCTCAGTGCCGCTGGCTGCGGGACGCGAGCCCACGCCGGTCGCGCAGGTTGACGCCCTCGGCTCGGCGCCGGCCTAGGGGTAGGGCGGGCCGCTTCCACGCCGAGCCTTTGCGCGGGGAACGGTTTGGCGCTTGCTGATGCTCTCGTGCACCCGATTTTGGTGTGTATCAAGGCAGGTCAGCCTGCCGAGCTCTCACCAACTCTCGGCATCATTAGGTTCCGTGTCCAGACGGCCCCTTCGTGGTGGGTCGCGGGAGGACCGTTCGCGCTCCGGTGGAGGCCGCGGCCCCGACTATTTCTTCAAATGGCGCTTCCTTGCCTGGCGTGGCTTGCTGAGCGGTGATCGGTTGGCGGGAGCGCAGACAGGGGCAAATGGGGCCTCGCTCGTCGTCGCGAATCGATACTCCCTTTGCGTGGATTTTTGCTATAAGCCCTCCAGCAATTCGGGGGAGGGGTTGCTCGTTGGCTGACCGTTCGTCAGCAACGCGAGGATCTGAGCGAAGGAGGCCCGGTTCCTGTTTGAAAAACCCTTCCCCTAAGAGCACACAAGGTGCTGAGCGAAGGGAGTCGCTTGCATGAGCCAATCGGCCACTTCTATTCGACCGGCGGGGTTCCCCCAGACCGCGCGTCAGGATGTTTGGTGGGCACAACCGCTACTGGTCTTCATTGCCCTGAGCGCGTTCCTCGTCTACGCGACGTGGGCCGGCATTCAGGGAGATCATTACTACTCCGGCAACTACCTTTCGCCGTTTTATTCGCCGGTGTTGTTCGGTACCTATTCGCATCGGTGGTTCTCCGCGGCCCAACCCGGATGGTGGCCGGAATGGCTTCGATGGTCGCCGGCATTCCTTATCATTTGGGCGCCCGCCGGGTTCCGGATGACTTGCTACTACTACCGTGGGGCCTACTACAAAGCCTTCTGGGCCGATCCCCCTTCGTGCACGGTCGGCGAGCCTCGCAAGCACTATCGGGGTGAGGGCTCCTTCCCGCTGATCATTCAGAATATCCATCGCTATTTCCTGTACCTGGCGCTGGCCTTCATCCTGATCCTCGCGCACGATGTTTGGGACGCGATGTGGTTTGCCGATCCGGCTACCGGGAAGCAGGTCTTTGGGATCGGCGTCGGAACCCTGGTCCTCGCGATTAATGTGGTTCTAATCGCGGGCTACACGTTTGGTTGCCATTCGCTGCGGCACCTGGTTGGCGGATATCTCGACCGAATGTCCGAGGCGCCGGTTCGAAAGCAGGTCTACAGCTGCGTTAGCTGCTTTAATCGGCGCCACATGGGCTGGGCGTGGCCGAGCCTCTTTTTCGTAGCCTTCGCCGACCTCTACGTCCGCCTCTGCTCGATGGGAATAGTGACCGACTGGAGAATCTTTTGATGGCGGAATACGAGACTTTTGAGCATGACGTGCTGGTGATCGGCGCGGGTGGAGCCGGGTTACGCGCAGCAATCGAGGCGTCAGCGGCCGGCGTATCGGTCGGCGTAGTCTGCAAGTCGTTACTTGGGAAGGCGCACACGGTGATGGCCGAAGGTGGCATCGCGGCCGCGCTCGCAAACGTTGACGACCGTGACAGTTGGAAGGTGCACTTCGCCGACACCATGCGCGGCGGGCAATACCTCAATAACTGGCGTATGGCCGAGCTGCACGCGAAAGAAGCTCCGGCCAGAGTGCGCGAACTGGAGGCCTGGGGTGCGGTCTTTGACCGCACCGAAGACGGTCGCATCTTGCAGCGCAACTTCGGAGGGCATCGCTATCCGCGGCTGGCTCATGTGGGCGATCGCACCGGGCTGGAGATGATTCGCACACTCCAGGACCATGGGATTCATCAGGGGATGGATGTGCACATGGAGTGCGCGATCGTCACGCTGCTCACGGACGGCACCCGGGTGGTAGGCGCACTCGGCTATGAGCGCGATCGCGGGCGCTTCAAGCTATTCTCGGCCGGCGCGGTCGTGCTGGCGACCGGCGGAGTCGGCCGCGCCTTCAAGATCACCAGTAACAGCTGGGAATACACCGGCGACGGACACTCGCTCGCCTATAATGCGGGGGCGGAGCTGATGGACATGGAGTTCGTGCAGTTCCATCCGACCGGAATGGTCTGGCCGCTGAGCGTTCAGGGCATCCTGGTCACCGAGGGCGTGCGCGGCGAAGGCGGGATCCTCCTCAATAAAGCCGGACGGCGTTTCATGTTCGACGATATTCCCGAGAATTACCGCGCCCAGACCTGCGACAACGAGGAGGAGGGCTGGCGCTACACACAGGGCGACAAGAGCGCGCGCCGCCCGCCGGAATTGCTGACCCGCGATCACACGGCACGCTGCATCGTTCGCGAGATCAAGGAGGGACGTGGGAGCCCCCACGGCGGAGTCTTTCTGGATATCTCCTGGATAAAGCAAAAGATTCCCAACGCTGCCGAGCACATTCAGCGCAAACTGCCGAGCATGTACCATCAGTTCAAACAGCTGGCAGACATCGACATTACGAAAGAACCCATGGAGGTGGGACCGACAACCCACTACATTATGGGCGGTGTGCGGGTCGATTCCGATACGCAGATGTCAAGCGTCGAGGGCCTGTTCGCCGCAGGCGAATGCGCGGCCGGCATCAACGGGGCCAACCGTCTGGGCGGCAACTCGCTTTCCGATCTGCTGGTGTTCGGCAAGAGGGCCGGCGAATTTGCGGCCAAGTATGCCAAAGAGCATGGCCGTGGGAAGGTCGATCAACTACAAGTCGAGCAGGCGTCCCGCGAAGCGCTGATGCCTTTCGATCGCGCCGCTGCACCCGGAGCGAAGCCGGAAGGACCGTTCCAGGTCCAATATGACTTGCAAGAGGTCATGCAAACTCTCGTCGGGATCGTGCGCAACGAGGGTGAGATGCGCACCGCGCTGGACAAGATTGGCGAGCTGTGGGAACGGTCCCGACGCGTCGGTGTTCCTAGCAACCGGGAGTACAATCCTGGGTGGCACACAGCGCTCGACCTCGGCAACCTGCTGACGGCATCAGAGGCAATCGCTCGGTCCGGTCTGGAACGCAAGGAAAGCCGAGGCGCGCACTTCCGCGAAGACTATCCGGACAAGGACGACACCTACAGCAAACTGAACGTGGTGGTCCGCAAGGGGAGCAACGGGCAAATGGAGGTGCGGCGCGAGCCTATCCCAGAGATGCCAGCAGAACTAAAACAGATCATTGAAGAGATGAAGTGATGGGTGTTGCCACTTTCAGAATCTGGCGCGGCGACAGCGCGGGTGGCCGGGCTGTCGACTACACCACCGAGATCTCGGAAGGCATGGTAGTGCTCGACGCGGTCCTCAAGATCCAGGCCGAACACGCCAACGATCTTGCGGTGCGGTGGAACTGCAAGGCCGGGAAATGCGGGTCCTGTTCTGCCGAGGTCAACGGGATGCCCAAGCTGATGTGTATGACCCGGCTAAATCAGCTGCCGCTCGATCGACCCGTGACCATCGAGCCCATGAAGGCGTTCCCACCAATTAAAGATCTCACCACCGATGTTTCCTGGAACTACGAGGTAAAGAAAAAGATCAAGAAGTTCCGGCCCCGCCCACCAGACGCGGAGGACGGGACTTGGCGAATGGCACAAGCAGACATCGACCGAGTGCAGGAGTTCCGCAAGTGCATCGAGTGCTTCCTGTGCCAAGACGTCTGCCACGTGTTGCGCGACCATCGGCTGCACAACGAGTTTATCGGCCCGCGGTTTCTGGTTCACACCGCGGCGCTTGAGATGCATCCGCTCGACGTCGAAGATCGAACCGAGGACCTGCGTCGGGCGAATGGTATCGGCTACTGCAATATCACCAAGTGCTGCACGCGCGTTTGTCCCGAGAGCATCACCATAACGGACAACGCGATCATCCCGCTCAAGGAGCGGGTCGTGGACGAGTTTTTCGATCCGTTAGGCTTTCTGCTCCGCGCGTTCCGTTCGGACAAATAAGAGATGGCCAGGTGCAGACGGTCCACCGGGCGCAGAATTGGTTTGGGGAGTATGCGATGTTTGATCTAAAGCCCATCCACAAAGACGCGATCCCGGCCGCCCTTGAGAAGGCGATGCGCTACCGGCTGCTCAATGAACCGGCCGAGGCCGAGAGTATTTGTCTTGACGTGCTCACCGCCGAGCCGGACAACCAGCTTGCGCTAACCACATTGTTACTAGCGCTGACCGATCGATTCGGCGCCACTTACGCGGTCGGTTCCGCTCAGGCCCAGGAAGTGCTGGGCCGCATTCGCGATCCATACGAACACGCTTACTACGCGGGCATTATCCGTGAACGACTCGCCAAGGCGCGGCTTGCGCAACACATACCAGGAGCGCGCTTTCACGCCTACGACTTGTTCCTCGAGGCGCTCGCCTTCTACGAGAAAGCCGACGACCTTCGTCCGTCGGGCAACGATGACGCCCGCCTCCGCTGGAACACCTGCGTGCGGCTCATCCAGCGCAATCAACTCATGGCCCACACCGAGGACACTCGAGAACCTCCTTTCGATTAGCAAAACCCGATCATGAGCTGGAGCGTGTGCGGGCAACCTACCTATGCCGGTCGGAGCAAGTGAAGACTCTGGTGTTCACCCACAGGACCTGCCGCCGCACTAGACCATCAGGCCTATAGGCTCAGACCCTTCAGCCAGAGTTGCACTTCGGAACTGTCATGGTCGAGTTGTAAACTCGTCGCCTACGTCCCCATTCGTCGCATGACACAACAAGAGTAAGGTTCCGGAACGTCGCACGTCTTGCAATCTGTAGGACATTGGTGGTGCAAAACAAGCAGGTCTCTCACCGGCCGATTCAGACCAAATCGGACGGTTATCGATCGGCCTCTAGTTGGCGTAACCAATGAGTCTAGTTTTCGTCGATAGAGAACAAGGATTGCGTGCAAGTCAGCTGGAGGTTAGTGCGAATGCCTGATGAACAAGCAGCTGGTGAAAGACAAAGAGAATCTGACAACGAGATGGACCTCATGGAGCGCAGACTATGGCGCGGCGGGTTGATAGCCGCCCTTGTATTCATAGGGATAGCGATTCTAGTCGCGGGCCATCATCATCGCCGCAGGTTTGTGGTCATTCCGCCACCGCAGGGTTGGGGTATGCAAATGAGGCCCGGTTTCGGACCGCCGCCTCCACCTCCATGGGGTGGGCCGGGCGAATACTCCTGGCGCGCATGGGGGCCTGGTCCGGGTTCAGGAAACGCCTATGGTCCAGCGCCTTACGGCCCGCCGGGTCAGCAGCCGCCTTCGCCGCCCAGACCTCCACGAGACTAGGCAGTTTTACGCAGGTGGCCTCGTGCCGGTGAAACCCATGATCACATAGCGGCTGTTGGATCAGCGATCCCCCCGCATTCGCAACGAGATCGGTTTTCGCTGTGCTCAGGACTTGACGAGCGAGCTCTCTTCGCGTTCAAGCACCTTGCGCACTGCGGATCGCTGAAGCATTCGGTCCTTGTGCGCGGTGTAACTCTTGAGCTCACCTACCGGCAGCTCGCCGCGTAGGCCCCAGCCATAGAATACCAGCGCGTAGGGATCGCAAACTGAGTATTGGTCCAAGAGCCACGGGCGACCCTCGAGCCATCCGTCGATAAGCTGCAGGTAGTTGAAGAAGCTTTTGCGTCCGACTTCGCGCAGGTTCGGGGCGGCCGATGCATCAGTCGTGTACCGCTCGGGGCGCGCGTTGTGCGCCCACGCGACGTGCACGCTGCTCGCGAACAAAGACATTATGGAATAACAGCGGGCCGTGCCGAACGGATCGGACGGAATCAGTTGGGCAGTTGGATAGATCCCCGCGAGATAAGTCACGATGCCAATATTTTCGATGAGGACCCGCCCGTCGTCGAGGATCAACGCGGGAACCCGCCCGTTGGGATTGATTTTCAGATAGGCCTCCGTGCGCTGCTCGCCCTTGCCCAGGTCGATGCGTCTCAGTTCGTACTGGGCGCCCGCTTCCTCAAGCGCAAGGTGTGACACGGTCGCGCAACTGCCCGGGGCGTAGCAAAGCTTCATCATGATGGACTCCCTGCTTGCTTCCAGATCCCAATGATCCGGCCGGTGACTTCCGCCGGCTTTCTCTGGAATTCACTTCTATCAATAGGTCGCGTGGCGCGCGAGTTGGCTCGGCGGTTGAACGGCTAGGCTCGCTGCGTGGTGGCGCGGAAGTCGTTATCGTGTTCAGTACCGGGGACCTATGACGTCAAATTCAAGGCCGGGCGGTTACTTTCATTGTATGCGCCAGCGCCTCTCCTCCGACGGTTGCCATACGCAGGGTACTTAGGAGCTAGGTTTCGCCCGTTGGCCATCGGAGCAAGCCTTGATCCCTGTGGTCTCCGAGGTTTTCCAGGAAGTCTCGGGCCCGACTCGCCGAGGGCGAAAACCCGTCAGGTTGCTCGCCGCTCCGCCCGTGTCATCGCGTTCGGTCTTATTCCTCCCCACACGCCGAAGGCCAGTAACCACGTCAAGGTGAGCATTGCGCCCAGTTGCATGTTCAT
>DASXMJ010000003.1 GCA_036495685.1 Candidatus Binataceae bacterium
ACAAAGCCGTAGGCCAACGCCTCCTCGGCGGTGAACCAGCGGTCCCGGTCGGCGTCCCGGGTAATGGTCTCCAGGCTTTGCCCGGTTTGCCGTGCGGTCAGCTCGGCCATTCGCGCCTTGGTCGCCTTGAACGCCTCTGCCTGAATGGCGATATCCGAGGCGACACCGCCGACTCCGGCCGAAGGCTGGTGCATCACGATCCGGGTGTTCGGCAGCAGATAACGTTTTCCCGGAGTTCCCGAAGAGAGCAGGAACTGGCCCATCGACGCGACGAAGCCCATTCCCCACGTGGCCACGTCCGGTTTGATCAGGCGCATGGTGTCGTAGATCGCCATTCCGGCGGTCACCGAACCGCCCGGCGAGTTGATGTAGAAGCTGATCTCTTTTTCGGGGTCCTCGGACTCCAGGAACAGGAATTGCGCCGTGATCAGGTTGGCTACCAAGTCGTTTACCTCGGTACCGAGGAAAACGATGCGGTCCTTCAGAAGGCGCGAATAGATGTCATACGCCCGTTCGCCACGGCCCGTTTGCTCGACTACGATCGGAACCAGGTTACTCATAACCCCGCGGCGCGTCGCAGCCACGGCGAGTTCTCGGGAGGATTGGCCGCTGACGCCATTAAATTGTATCGGCTCCGCAACAATCGGGCAACGACGGGACGCAATCAAACAGCGTCTCGCGACTTGACAAACTAGGAACTTGCGCTCTCATTTTCACGCTGCGCACGCTCGAGCAAAAGATCGAGCGTCTTTTCGCGCCGCATCGTTCCGCGCAGCATCTGGCGGTTTTCCTCGTGGCGATAAAACTCCGCCGCCCGATCGCGCGCCCGGCCCGCTTCGGTCACGAGCTTTGCGACGCGGTCACCTAGATCTTCGTCACTGACCTGGATCTTTTCCTGCTCCGCGAGCGCATCGAGGATGAGCGCGGTGCGTGCGCGCTTCTCAGCGCGCCGCTTCAGGTCCTCGCCCGCGTTCTTTACCTGCTCGGCAACCTGCTCCTGCGCCAGGCCTCCGGCGCGCAGCGTTGAGCGGAGCTCTTCTTCCATGGCCTGCGTCTCACGCTCCACGAGCGATTCCGGCACCTCGATCGCGTTGCGTTCGATGACCAGCTCGAGCAGTCCCTGGCGTACCCGCGCATCGGCCTGTGCCCGTGCATGACGCTCTAGGTCATCACGAACCTTCTTGCTCAGTTCGGCCAAGTCCGCAGTGCCGTTGTCCTTGGCGAATTCGTCATCGAGTACCGGCAGAACACGCTGGTAGATCTCCTTGATCTGCGCGCGCCACTCCACCGTCTTTCCCGCCAACTCCTTTTGCGAATAGTCGGCCTCGTAGGAACGGGTCGCGCGTACCGGCTGGCCGATTTCGGCGCCGATCAGAATTTCGTCGAGTCCGTGCGCCAAGGCGCGTTTGGAGACTTCGAGCAGACGATCCTCGGACTTGCCGGTGGAAAGCGGTTGGTCGTCGACGAACCCCTCGACGGTCGCGAGTACGTAGTCGCCATCGGTGACCTGTTTGCGGTCTTCAATCTTCTTCAGCGTGCCTTGCCGCTCACGCAGTGCGCCGAGCGCTTGCTCGATCTCCTCGTCTTTGACCTCGATTTTGGACTCGGGAACTTTAAGCCCTGCATAGTCCTTGACCGTAATTTCAGGACGCAGATCGAAAGTCGCGCTGAATCTGAGCGACTTGTTGAGATCGGTTTCCTCGGTCACGATCTCCGGAGAGACGATCGGCTTGAGGCTATTCTCTTCGAGCGCCTTTTCGGTGTATTCGCGCACCAGTTTCTGGATCACCTCGCCGCGTACCTGATCACCGAAAAATCGCTCCAACAAATTGCGCGGAGCATGCCCGGGGCGGAAACCCTTTAGCACGACGCCGCGCCGCAACTCGTTGTAGGCCTGGTCGAGCTCGCGCTTTATCTCATCCCGTTCGATTTCGATGGTGACTTTGCGCCGAAGCGCGCTGGGGGTCTCGATATTTACTTGCATGGCACTAGAACTAGAGAGCTAACCACACGCACGCTCAGCGATTCAACCGACCAAGGGCAGAGAAGGGATTCGCAAGGCAAGCCAACGACACCAAGTGGGCGAAGTTCCTTCAGCTTGGGTGCGCCGCGATTTTGGATCACGTGCGCGATTGCCCCGGCCCAGCTCCATGAGCACGAGATGATGAGTCTACCGGTGGGACTTAAGACGCGCGCCCTTCAACCCATCCGCTTCGACGCCTCATGTTTTCACGCGGGCACCGCGCGACAGCCCGGCCTTCAGGTGTATAGAGCCCGCGCAAACAGGTGTCGATAGCGCTGCAGCCTCATCGTTTTTGTTGACCGGAAAGGACCGAGGCTTCTCCTTGCCCGACCTTCAAATGTTCCCGCCTCAGATCTCACGCTTCGGTGAAGGTGAGCTCGCCGACTATCTCGCTGACCGAGCGCTTGGCATGCTCGCCCAGCAGCGCATCCAGTTCGCGATCAATCCGGCCGAGCGCGCCCGCCCCTTCTTTTATCAAGGCCGAGCCGACCTGCAGTCCCTTGGCGCCGCTGAGGTGAGCGACGTAAGCATCGCGACCGCTATTGATTCCCCCCACCGCCACGATATCGAGAAGATCCTCGCTCTCGAGGTACATCGCATGCGCGTGAGAAAGCGCGCGGACCTTACCCTTGACCGCGCCGGTGGCGAGGTCGATTTCGAGTTCTTTGGGCAGATCGTTCTGGCAAACCGCTATCGCGACCTGCATGGATTTGAGGAGTTCGGCCAGGGCTCGCGGCGCAAACGGGGACCGGGGGGGAAGCTTCACGGCCAGCACGCAGTTCACCGCGCCACGCACCCCGCCGATTAGCGCCTTGAGCCGTTCGAAGGATGCGAACGGCGCAACCGAGTTGCCCACAAACTCGTCGGCGAGATTAAGCTCGAGGATCGCGACGCCGGCCCGGTCGAGGGTGCGAGCCACCGCAATGAATTCGTCCTCGCTCGTGCCAACGATGCTGCCGATAATCGGCTTGCCACGCGCGACCAGTTCTCCAGCGATCGCCGCAAAGTATTCCACTCCACGATTCTTGAGATTCTCCGGGTCCTCGAGGCCCGCGAGGTTGCACGATTTGAACACTAGCGCGCCCGCATGCACGGCGGACAGTTCGTAGATTTCGCCGCGCTCGGCGGAGCGCGGCCCCGAGGCATTCATTATGGTGCTGTGCAGGTCGATACCGCCCAATCGAATCGACGTCCGTTCCATGCGCCGTTTCTACTCGCTCGCGCTCGCCACGGGCAAGCGCGCTGCCGGCGTTGTTTGCGCTTCTCGCGGCAGATAACTTCTCCACCGTGGATGAGGCGAAAATTCTTATCGCGGGCGCCGGCGCGATCGGCTCGGTGTTGGGCGCGATGCTCCATTCGGCCGGTCACCGCGTGACCTTGCTTGGGCGGCGCAAGCACATGGAGGCGATCGCGGGCGATGGACTCCGAATCACGGGGTTGTTGGGTACACACACGATTCGGGGCTTGAACCTCGCCGACCGACCTTCGCAGCTTGAGGGGCGATTCGAGCTGATTCTGTGCACGGTCAAACCCTACGACACCGCCGCGATTTCATATGATATTGCCGAACGTCTGTCGGAGCACGGGGTGATCGTCTCGATGCAAAACGGCCTCGGGAACATCGAGGCGCTTGCCAGTCGTTTTGGCTTAGGGCGCGTTCTGGGCGGACGTGTGATCTTCGGCTCCGAGCTGCAGCGCCCGGGAGCGGTGCATGTGACGGTGTTCGCGGACCCAGTCGCGATCGGCCCCGCGCCTGCGCTCCACGGGGAGCTATCGCGCGTTTTGGCGGTACGCGCCGCCGAGGTAGCTCGGCTCATTAACAGTGCGGGAGTGGCCGCGGTCGGGTGCGCGGACATCATGCCGCTCATTTGGAGCAAGCTGCTCTATAACGTGGCGTTGAATGCCCTCGGCGCTCTCTACGAACAGTCATACGGAGAGCTGGCCGGGGATCCGGACCTGCGCGCGATCATGGATGAGGCAATCGGCGAGGCGTTTGCAGTGGCGCGCACGCTTGAGGTGGCACTGCCTTTCGCAAGTGAGAGCGAGTACCTCGACACGTTTTATGGAAGACTCATTCCGGCCACCGAGACCCATCGTCCAACCATGCTCTACGATCTCAAGAATCGGGGGCGTACCGACATCGATTGGCTTAACGGTAAGATCGTGGAACTCGCTGTGCAGACCGGACTGACGGCCCCGGTCAACCAAATGCTGGTCCGCCAGGTTCACGCCGCGGAGCGCGCCGCACGCCTCCGGGGAGCCGAAGGCCGATGAGCTGCGTGACCATCCGGCGAGCGAGTCTTGACGCGATTGTCGCACAGGCGGAACGCGAATTCCCGAACGAATGTTGCGGGTTCATCATCGGAAACGACTCGTCCGAGGAGGTGCGTCCGATCGCGAACATCCAGAACCGCAAGCACGCGGACGACCCGAAGGCCTTTCCTCGCGATGCGCGTACCGCGTTCCTGATGGAACCGAAGGAGCACCTGGCCGTGCTCAACGAAATCGACCGCCGCAAACTCGGGCTCAAAATCGTTTATCATTCGCATCCCGATCATGATGCGTATTTCTCTCCGACCGATCGTGCCCAGGCCTGCTCCTTCGATCCCTCGCAGCCGGACTACCCGGACACCGCGTATGTCGTACTGTCGATCCGCGCGGCCCGGTTTAGCCGCGCCGCCGCCTTCGTGTGGGATCCCACCGCTGGGGAATTCGTCGAACACTCCCTCGAAGTTGAGTAAGCGGCGAACCGGATGAAGGCCGGTGCCGCGAAAGACCCTGTGGGCGCTTCCCACTTCGACGCAAAGCTGGTTGAAGGGTCCGAGCAACGCGACTTCCGCCAATATCTCGCTAGCACCTTCTTGGCGACCATCGCGATGATGATTCAGTCGGTGGCGGTCGCCTGGCAGGTCTACGACCTGGTTCGCGAGCCTCTCGCGCTCGGCTATGTCGGCCTGTTTCAGTTTCTGCCGCTTGCGCTTTTCGCCCTTCCCGCGGGAGCGCTCGCCGACCACGTGGATCGCCGTGCGATGTTAGCAGCGACCTATGTCCTTCAAACTCTAAGCTCACTCCTGTTCCTCGCGATGGCACTGGCACCGCCCGACAACATATGGCCCTTCTATGCAGTGCTGGCTTTGTTCGGCACCGCAAGAGCCTTCGCCGCGCCGGCCTCACAGTCGCTTCTGCCGAGGCTGGTAACCGAAGAGCGATTCCCGCGTGCAGTGGCGCTGACGTCGTCCACTCGCCAGACTGCGGTGATAGTAGGCCCGGCGCTGGGCGGCGCGATTTATCTGCTCGGTCCTGCGATCGCATATGGCACCTGCGTGGCCTGCTTCGTCGCAGTTGCCATACTTGTAGCGACGCTGCGCGTCCGAGGCGCTTCGATGCCGCGGGCCGCGGCATCCACAAGGCTCGGCCACTTGACGGCGGGCATCTCGTACATCTGGCGCAAGCCCGTTATCCTCGGAGCAATCTCGCTGGATCTGTTTGCCGTACTGCTTGGGGGTGCAACCGCCCTCTTGCCGATTTACGCCCGGGACATCCTGCACGTAGGTCCGATCGGGCTGGTATTGCTGCGCAGCGCTCCTGCTTTGGGCGCCGCAACGCTGGGCCTGATGCTTGCGCGCAGACCGCTTGGAGCGAAGGTCGGAATAACCATGTTCGCGTGCGTGGCTGGCTTTGGATGCGCGACGATAGTTTTCGGCCTTTCGCACAACTTTGTCCGCTCCCTGACGGCGCTGGTCTTTCTGGGGGCCTTCGACATGGTCAGCGTTTATGTTCGATTGTCGCTGGTGCAGCTCGCTACGCCGGATGCGATGCGCGGCAGGGTTTCCGCCGTGAACTATCTTTTTATCGGGGCTTCAAACGAGTTGGGCGAATTCGAATCGGGCGTGACTGCAGCGTGGTTCGGCACCGTGCCCTCGGTGGTTATCGGCGGGCTGGGCACCCTTGCGGTTGTCCTTCTTTGGATGCTGATGTTCCCGGACTTGCGCAAAGTAAACCGTCTTTCGGACGTGATTCCCGAGTGATGCGGTCAAAGTTACCTCCACCTTTTGGAATGATCGGTTTCGTCGGGCTAACCCTTTTGAAACCATTGTTGATGTCTGCGCGTCTATTTTGGAGGAAGTTGCATTAATTGCGCATCGGCACGGACATTGCTGCCGCTCGCTGTCAATCGAAATAGAGAGCGCGACGCTCAACTTTTGGGCAATCCTGAACTTGGATTTGTGCACTTGAAAAAATAACAGGCTTTTTATCATCCTTTGACGGCCGGCATGAACCAAACCCGCGAACGCGATTTCCGCCTCGACTTCTGTCGCGGCATCGCGCTGATCGTGATCTTTATCGATCATGTGCCAGGAAACCCACTGTCGTCATGGACTCTGAGAAACTTTTCTTTTTGCGATGCAGCCGAGGTCTTTGTTCTGATTTCGGGGATGGCAAGCTACCTGGCCTATGGCTCCCGCTTAAGCAAACTGGGGTTCACAGCGTGCGCTAAGGCCGTGGGGCGCAATTGCGCCAGAATCTATCTCGCTCACTTGCTCCTCATCGTAGGAATCGCCGGGTTGATGGTCTGGATAGGTGGGCGTTATTCGGGTGCCGATTACGTAGACTCTCTCAAACTGCAGTGGATCGCAGAGGACCCGCGTGGGGCGATCTTCGCTGCCGTTACGCTTTCCTACCTGCCGCGGCTTATGGACATCTTGCCGATGTACGTTCTACTACTGGCAGCCGCTCCCTTTTTGATCGTGATCATCAAGCGCGACTATCGAATCGCGCTGCTGATTTCAGCCGCCGTTTACCTGTTGGCGTGGAACTTCGGATGGAACCTGAGCGCGGACCGCTCGGGACGCGAATGGTATTTCAATCCCTTCACCTGGCAACTCCTCTATACGATCGGCCTGGTGGTTTCTCATTTGAGCAGAACCGAACCGGAAAAACTGCCATGGGGACAGCGGTGGTTGCGAGTCGCGATTGGATTCCTAGCGATCACCGTGCTCATTGCCTGGCCGCTCAATCAGTTCGGCCTCACGCAGATGGCGCCATTCTCCTACATCTGGCCGAGCGACAAGACTTATCTCTCCCCCCTCCGAATCATCAACGTTCTGGCCCTGCTCTACGTGTTTGCGTTTTACGTCCCGCCTAAAGCGGCGTGGCTCAAGAAGCGAGTGGCCGAACTGTGCATCTCGTGCGGACGCCATTCTCTGACGATCTACGGGCTGGGGTTGCTGCTTAGTTGCGTCGGATATGTCGTGATCCAGGAGAGTAGCGTGCGAGCCATCGCCAACCTCGAGGTCAATGTGGTGGGTATCTCCCTTCTGATTTTAACCGCCGTGATCCTCGAGCGTCGTGACGACGCGCGCCGAGCGGCGGCGCCGGCCCTGCGAATTCGTAGCGAAGGTAGTGCGGCTGCGTAACCATCCAATCGAGTCACGGGGCTGCGCCTCCAAGCGCGCGGCCATCGAGGTCGCCGGCTTCGGTGTCGCCGACATCCCACCCGCGCCAAGCACTGAGCTTCAAGCATGAAGTGACGAAAAAATTCGGACGGATTCCGAGTGAATGGACGCCTGCGGACCGGTACGCGACCGCGCGCCCCCTGGACCGCTGAGGTGCTCTGCAAATCGTCACGCGCGGGATTCTATGCGTATGACGCGATGGTCTTTGAAGCTCGGAATGCGCAAATTTCCCCGGTGGCGCTATCGATCTATGCGGTCGTCTCTGGGCGAGAGAACATCGAAACAAGGACCAGCGGGCGCACTACTGTAGCGCATCGCCAAACCCGACTGTCGACTCTCCAAAGCTGCTCGCGCTCGCTGGAGGCCTTTTCGGAGGCGAATCATCACTGAAATGGGCGGCGTACCCGCCCATCGGCTGTCCGGGGATTCAGCGATCGGCGTGGAATGCTGCCTCTTTGGCGGCGGCGTCGAGCGAGAGGCCGCGGGTTTCGTCGATTATCATGCCGAAGAGGATAGCGCCCGGGATTCCCAGCAGGCTGAGCCAGCCCGTCATCACCGAAATGCCGCCAGCTGCTGCCGCGAACGTCGCGATAGTCGCTTCGGCGCTCAGCGCGCCGAACGCGGTGGTGAGGGCGACCCAACCCATCATCGTGCCTCGCAATGCGGTCGGAAGAAGTTCAGTAACCGCGGCGAGCGACGCAACCGTGGTCGCATTGGTAGTTGCATTCATGAAAAGGAATGCGACACCGAGCCAAAGCGCCGGATGGGCGAAATTATTCGGTGGTCCCCAGTAGTAGGCAAGTGCGATTGCTGAGGTCGCGGTGCCGCAAGTCACGATCGTCGGAACGCGTCCAAATCGCTCTGCTGCCCACGCGCCGATAGGAAAACCGAGCATGCCGACACCGCCGCCGATGATTGTAAACGCGCTGGCGAAGTCGGCCGAAAGTCCGATGACCGAAACCGCGTGGAAATATGAATACGAATTAACCCCCTCTACAGAAAGGTACGCGAGCAAGGAACAGACAATTATGGTAATTGCACGCTTTCGATAGAGCGGCACAAAGATGTCGTAGAAGTGCGTGGGTCTCGACTCCACTTCGCGTGCTTCGCGCCGCCAGCGCATGCTTTCCGGAATAGAGCCCACTACCGCCGGTAAGATCACAATACCCGCAACTGGAATTGCGAGTAGCCAGCGCCACGACATACCGAGCCTGGGATATACGGGTGCGAGAAAGACGCAGAGTCCTCCACCAACGGCGGTGGCCAGTCCGGCCCAGCTCTGCCCATCGGCCCGCCGCGGGACCGGGAGTAGCTCTGCCAACATGACGACCGAGCAGGTTAGGGCTGCTCCAAGAAACGCTTCAACGACGATGACAAAAGCAACGAAAACGACCACTTCGTGAGCTGTCGCTGCACCAAGGGCCGCAATCGGCATCGCGATAGCCGACCACATTAGGACGCGTCTGCGACCGACGCGATCGACCATCCGAGCGAGCGCCAAGGCACCAAAAGAGGAGAGCGCAAACCCGGCAAAGACCTTGGCCATGGCTGGATCGCTCAGATGAAAGTCCTTGCTGAACCAGGGTGCGGCAATGGTGGGGATGGCCGCGGCGTAACCTTGAAAACCGAGAACGACCAGCAGCATGGCCACCACGCGCCACGGAATCACCCCACCGTACGCCGCCGTAATCGTATCTTCGGCGACATCGACATCGCCGGTCAGGGAGCCTAAAACCTGGGACTCATTCTCCATCAGGCGGAAATCTGTCTAATCGTCATTCCTGAAGTTCAAACACTGGGGCGCGTGACGCCATCTCGCGAAATGATTCGACCGGCGCGCCTTTCGGGACCGGATAGAAACGCTGAACTTGGGCCGCGTAACGATCTAGAAATTCCTTGAGAATCGGAGCTCGCGCACTGACTTCGACCTCCCGGACTCTGAACTCCATTCGTCGGTTCGCCTTTTTTAGTAAGATCGATCCAGCCGCGCGAGCGTTACGCACCCATCCCGTTTCTCCACGAACTGCCACAAGGTACCTGTGTCGCTCCATTTCGAGAAGGTTGACCGGCGTGGTGTAAACCCGCCCGGTCCTTCTGCCCCGAGTCTCGAGCAGGTAGTTGTAGCGCGCGCCGATTCCAACCCGGAGCAAAAGGCCAAACAACCGGTTGAAGATCCGGTCGGCGGTACTTTCCTTAAGAAAATATGGCTTCTCTGTGGCCACTTTACCCTCCGCCCGCCAAGTATGGGCGAACAAAAAATACTGAGACAAAGACTCGGCATCAATCGACGCTCAAATCTTGACAAATGAACGTTCATTCAATATACCTCTACCAAATTGACCGCGTCTCTTGCCGCAGATGCCAAGCGCAGCACTCAGAACTTCGCCTCACGACGAGGCCCTCGCCATTCAGCGCCGCCGGCAGATTTTTCTGGCCGCATGCCGAGTCCTGGAACACAAATCGTTTCATGAAGCCTCGGTCAAAGAACTTGCGCTCGAAGCGGGGCTCGCTGCGGGATCGATCTACGTTTACCTGGAGAGCAAGGACGAGATCCTGGTCCTGATCGCGGAATCGATGGTTGCCGAGCTAGTAGATCAACTGCCGGCCATTAATGAACGTGCGGGCGCCGACCCACGCCTTGAGCTTGCGGCTGTAATGCACGAGATCCTCAATATCATAGATCGATACCGAGAGGCGTTCGCCGTACTGCATCACGAAGCCCGCTACCTCGCGCAACGGACGCAATACAAGGCAGCAATGAATAAGATCGGCGATCGCTACCTGTCGGCGGTCGCCGAAGTCATCGAACGAGGGCGCAAGGCCGGCGTTATCCAGGTGGATGACGTGCCCTCCGCCGTACATGCCATTCACATGCTGTGTGCAGGATGGGCGATGGGCGGTCATGGGCTGCGCCATTCGGACAAAGAATCTTACTGGCGCGAGATATCGCGGTTGGTCGAAGGCCGCTTTCTCGCGCGGCGGGTCGAATCTAAGACCAACGGCTGCGAGGAGTTATAGAGACGATGGCGTTCTACGATCGACGTACGCTCGATGGCGTGTACAGCGTCCGCCAGAGCGTTAGTCACATCATGAACTACCGATTCGCCGAAGAGCGAATGATGCGCATGATGGCGGGATGGATCGCGCTAACCCCGGAAATTCCGGTTAAGCTTGAAATGGCCAAACAGGTCTATGAAGACGCCTTGCACGCGGATGCACTGGGCAAGCGACTGCCGGAGTTGCGCGCGCAAGCGCAAGTCTCCAAGCCTGCAAACGAAAACTTCGCCTCGTTTATCCAGGAGATCGAAGACAAGGAAGAGTGGGAAGATACCATCGAGCGGCTGGCGGGAATCTACCGGGTGCTGAAGCCTCACCTGATCATGCACTACAGCGCGCACGTAACGGCCGCCAATCCGGTCTATGAACCGCCCACCATTCGGATTCTCGCCAAGATGCTCGAGGAAGAAAAAGCGCATGTCGAAAAGGGGTTGGTGCTGCTCGGGGATCTGCTCGATTCACCCGAAAAGAGCCGACGTGCGGCTCAGTGGCAGGGGCATCTCGAAGAACTGCTGGCCACGTCGGGCGGGGTGACCGGTTTCCCCACCGAGCAGGAGGTGCCGCGCAAAGTCGGCCGTAGCTGATGAAGGTTCCGGAACTCGACGAGCGAATCGCTGAGCACGCGCGCGTTCTGATTGCGAGCGACGACCGCGCGGCCGAAGCCATGGTGACAGCGGCTGGGCTTGCGACCTGGCGCGCGGTCGCGGCGGCAATAGGTGCGCGCCGGCCGCTGGATCGTTACGAGCTGCTGGCGTGCGCGAAGATTGGAATGCAGTTCATGGCGAAGACCAGGTTTTCAGCTACGGGCGGCGCACTCACCTTGCTGATACGGTGGAAGCAGGCGGACGGCAAATGGATGATCGCGGAAGTCGAAGATATCAGCGCCAAACGTTCGCCGTGGAGCGATCTTCAGCACTACAGCCGGGAACCGGGAGGCGCGACTAATGCCTGACCTGGGAAACCGCGCCAACGTGATGGGCCCTCAGCCCATTGGACCAATAAAGCAGCCCCCGCCCGAGATGTTGGCGGCGATCGACCGGTTTCTGGCTGTCTTGATGGCCGGAAACCCCGCCGAAGCGCTGGCAATGACGGAGGAGCGGGCGCGTGACCGGGTCGCTCAGATCGCGGGTGCCATCAAGCCAGGGGTCTATAAACAAATGCACATCCTTGGCAAGGCGCGCGTCGTGGAACACTATTTCGTCAAAGCACGTCTGTCCGGACCAAAAGGCGAGTCACTGACTTTGCAATTCCGAATCGGCCCGGAAGGCGGCAGGTGGACCGTCAGAGAAGCTGGGGACCTTACCAACATTAGGTCGGCCTGGACCAAATAGAGAAGGACACGCGATGGATAAGATGATTCCGGTCGACCGGCTGGCGCGCCCTGAAGATCACATTCTGGTCCCGCTGGACAAGATTCGCGAGGCGCGCTTGGACCAGGGGCTGACTCCGTTCAACGCCATGCCGTTTGAAGAAGACTTCCTCAAGGCGCGGCTGCATGGAATCTGCGCCGGAGAATTCCAGGCGATGGAAGCGGCGGGTCGCACCTTGTTCGACTTTCCGGACGCGCCGTGGGAATTTCAGCTTGATATGGCGCGCCAGGTCTGGGACGAATCGCGCCATAGCGAGATCTATATGAAGCTGCTCGAGTATGTCGGATCCTATCTTGGCGAATTCCCCGAAAGCGAGGTGCTGTGGTCATGCACGCAGATCGACGACCCGGCGTGTCGCGTGGCGGGCATCAACCGCGGCCTCGAAGGACTGGCTTGCGATGTATTTGAGCAGCTGATTCGAATGGCGCAGAAGATGGGCGATCCGATAATCGAGCGTGCGGTCGACTACGTGTTGGCTGACGAGATCACCCATGTGCGGATGGGCTCAAAATGGATGCGCAAGCTCACCGAGGGGGATGCGGAGCGGCTGCGGAAAGCGCAGGCCTTCCAGGACAACATCGACAACCTGTTTAATTTCGGTGGCGGCCGCACCACGCAGGAAGGCGCCGCACAGATCAAGCAGCGCCTGGGCGACAGGGAAGTGGAAATCGACGCTACCCTCACCATTGCGCGCGAGGCGCGTCTGCTGGCGGGATTCACCGACGAGGAAATCGAGCGGCTCATCAAGGGGATGGGCAAGAGCGCGGCCTACTAACCACGGCCGGGAGAGCGGCGATGGAACGATGCATACCAGTTGATCGATTGGCGCGACCCGAGAATTTCGTGCTGATGCGTGGCAAACAGGTCCGTGAAATCCGCGAGGAACAGGGAATGGAACGCAACAATGCCCTGCCCTTCGATGAAGAAACGCTGCGCGCGCGGCTGCATGGAATCTACACGGGCGAACTGCAGGCTATGGAGGCGGCCGGGCGGACCCTGTTCGATTTTCCCGACGCCCCGTGGGAGTTCCAGCTCGATATGGCGCGCCAAGTGTGGGACGAATCGCGTCACAGCGAAATTTTCCAGCGGCTGGTCGAATACATGGGAGCCAAGCCGGGCGACTACGTTGAAACCGAAATTCTCTGGCGCTGCACTCAGGCGGAAGACCCGGCCGCCCGGGTCGCCGGAATCAACCGGGGGTTGGAAGGACTCGCATGCGACGTGTTCGATCAACTCATCCGGATTGCGCAGCGCAATGGCGATGAAGTGATCGAACGCTCTATCGACTACGTGCTGGCCGACGAGATTACCCACGTCCGGATGGGCTCCAAGTGGATGCGCAAGCTCACCGAGGGCGACCCCGAGCGGTTGGCGCGCGCACAGGCCTTTCAGGAGACGGTGGATGAGGTCTTCAACTTCCGCGGTGGTCGTCGGCTGGCCGATGATCTGCAGAAGGACGACGGAATGACCCTAACCATCGCGCGCGAGGCGCGGTTGCTCGCCGGATTTACCGAAGAGGAAATTCAGCGCCTGATCGAATCGACTCGCAAAAGCGCCGCCTATTGAGCGCCACCTCTGCGAGCGCGCCGGGTCGCCGACCCGTCCGCTTTTGCCTTAAAAATTAAGGCGGTTGAAGCCGAGCTAATGTATCTGGCTTTGACCGTCGTGATTAGCTAATCTAAATACATACGGCGTCTGACTGGCCGCGTTGAATTTAGCGAGCAATATCGCAGCGGTCGCGACGGACCGAACTGGACGGAGTTGAGCCTGTGACCCTGAACGAAGAGCGACACGAGAAGAAAAACCGAGCACTCAGCGAGTGGGTTGCGGAAATCGCCCGTCTGACCACGCCCGATCAAATCGTCTGGTGCGACGGTTCGGAGGCGGAAAGAGATCGTCTCACCGCGCTGGCCGTCAAGTCTGGAACCTTGATCCCGCTCAGCGTCCAGAAGAAGCCCGGCTCGTTCTTACACCGCTCTGATCCCAATGACGTCGCACGTACTGAGCACCTGACCTTCGTCTGCACCCCCAACCAACGGGACGCAGGGCCGACCAACAACTGGTCGCCGCCCGACGAGACCTACGCGAAGCTGCGCGGATGGCTCAAGGGTTCCATGCGCGCGCGCACCATGTACGTGGTTCCCTACGTGATGGGACCACTGGGCTCCCCATTCTCCAAGGTCGGAGTGGAGATTACCGACAGCGTTTACGTGGTTCTCAACATGAGGATCATGACGCGAATGGGCGCGCCGGCGTTGGCGATGCTGGGCGAGCGCGAAGACTTCTGCCGCGGTGTTCATTGCACCCTGGACCTGAATCCGGACCGCCGGCTTATCTGTCACTTTCCACAAGACAACGCGATCTGGTCGGTTGGCTCGGGCTATGGCGGTAACGCGCTGCTGAGCAAGAAATGCTTCGCGCTGAGGATCGCGAGCTGGCAAGGTCGCCGAGAAGGGTGGCTGGCGGAGCACATGCTCATCCTGGGCATTCAGAGCCCCGCGGGCGACACCAGGTATGTCGCGGCAGCCTTCCCCAGCGCGTGCGGCAAAACCAATCTTGCGATGCTCACGCCACCCGCGGAATTCGCCGGGTGGAAGGTATTCACGGTCGGCGATGACATCGCGTGGCTGCGGGTCGGAGAGGATGGCCGCTTGTGGGCCGTGAATCCGGAAAATGGGTATTTCGGGGTGGCTCCGGGGACCAACTCCCATTCCAATCCCAACGCGATGAAGATGGTCGGTCACGATTCCATCTTTACCAATGTTGCAATGACCGCGGACGGCGACGTGTGGTGGGAAGGCATGGAAACTGCCCCACCGGAAAAGCTGATTGACTGGCGAGGCCGCCCCTGGAATCCGAACGCCGGCGAAAAGGCCGCGCACCCCAACAGTCGCTTCACCACTCCGATGGCCAACAATCCCGCGCTCTCACCCCACGCCAACGATCCTCAAGGGGTTCCGATCTCCGCGATCGTATTTGGCGGACGGCGCGCGACGACCATGCCCCTGGTGCTCGAGTCCGAAAACTGGACTCATGGTGTGTACCTGGGTGCGACCATGGGTTCCGAGACAACCGCGGCGGCGGCCGGCGCGGTGGGAGTGGTTCGGCGCGACCCGATGGCGATGCTGCCGTTCTGCGGCTACAACATGGGCGACTATTTCGGGCACTGGCTCAAAATGGAGGGTGCCATCAAGAATCCGCCGCGCATCTTCATGGTTAACTGGTTTCGCAAGAGCCGCGATGGAAAATTCCTGTGGCCGGGCTTTGGCGAGAACCTCCGCGTGCTCAAGTGGATGCTCGATCGGATTGACGGACGCGCGACCGCTACCGATACGCCGGTGGGAAGAATACCGCGGGTTGAAGATCTCAACCTTCACGGTCTTGACGCGGCCGGGGACCGGATGCGCGAAGACCTAGCGGTCAAGAACGACGAATGGTCCGCCGAGGTCGCATCGACCGCCGAGTTTTTCGACAAACTCGGCCCGGCCATGCCGCCGGCGCTGCGCGATCAACATCGCGGTCTGGCCAATTCCCTAAACGGCACTCGTCCGTAGGCGAACGCAACCTTGCAACTTCGCTGACTCGGGCCGTCTGGGTTGCTCGCGAATCGGTTCAGTCATTCGCGGTGATGGCCCTCTCCGATGGCACCTGAAGTCGTTCGGGACGACTGAGAACCTTGGGAGGTTTTATCAGCCCGCAGCCTCGGTGGGACGGTTTCGTTACTCGGCCACGGGGATAGAAGGCAGGCGCCCTACTTGATCTCGACGGCGACTGGCCCGCGGGTTTCCAAAATTTCCACTTTCGGTGCTTTCGGGGTGCGGCGCAGCAGGAGAGAAACAGCGCCCTCGCCGACGCGCAGATTTTCGATCTTAAGCCACTCCAGCCACTCGGGCATCGCCGGCGTATCGATCACCAAGCGGTGGTCGAACCCCTCCACTGCAATTCCTAGCATCGCCTGAACTATCATGAAGATGCTCGCCGCCGACCAGGCCTGCGGATGACAGGCAACCGGGTAAGGGATCGGACCCGACCGCTCGTCGCGGGGAAATCCGCAGAACAGTTCTGGGAGACTGCCGGTCTTCAAATGGGCCGCCGCGTGCGTCAGCCCTTCGAGAATTCTCAGGACACCGCCGTGGTGCGAAATCCGCCGCAAGCCGGCCGCGGCGATGGCATTGTCGTGCGGCCACACGGAACCGTTGTGATAGCTCATAGGGTTGTAGCGTCGCTCGTTGCAGGCGAGGGTGCGCATACCCCATCCGCTGAACATCTCGGGACTGAGCAGCCGATCGGCCAGCGCCTCCGCCTGTTCACCATTGAGTAAGCCCGCAGCCAGGCAGTGAGCCGCGTTGGAAGCCATCACCCGGCAAGGCAGCTTGTCGCGATCAAGTGCCAGCGCAACCGTCCGCTCATCCTCAAGCCAGAAGTCGCGCGCAAAGCGTTGCTTCAGGTCAGCCGCACGAGCAGTCAGACCGGCAGCGAGCTGCACGCGTCCCAGGCGCCGCGCCACCTCGGCGATCAGGCAATAGGCGGCATAGACGTAGGCCTGCACCTCACACGGCGCGATCGGGGGGCGCGCCAGAGTTCCATCGGCGTGGGAGATCGAATCGAACGAGTCCTTCCACCCCTGGTTTGCAAGCCCCTTGGGCGTTTCGCGCAGGTATTCGACGTAGCCATCGCCGTCGCGATCGCCCCATCGTTGTATCCATGCGAGCGCGCGCTCGACATTGCTCCACAACTCCGCAGGCAACTTGAGATCGCCGGTGACGGCCACATACGCTCCGAGCAAGCACAGAAAGAGCGGGGTTGAGTCGGTGCTGCCATAATAGCGAGCGAACGGCACCTCACCGGTCGCAGCAAGTTCACCGCCCCGAATTTCGTGGACGATCTTTCCGGGTTCCTCGTCGCGAGCGTGGTTTAGTTCGGAGCCCTGCCAGCGCGCGAGCGTCTTGAGTGTTCCAACCGCCACCGCGGGATTAAACACCAACACCGAAAGTGCAGTGAGGATGCTGTCGCGCCCGAACAGAGTCGCAAACCAGGGGATGCCCGCCATTATGAAGGTGCCGTCGGCGGTGTCCTGCATGATGGAGGTGAGGTCGGCCGTGGATCGGCTGAGAAGATTGTTCAGCGGCTCGCTGCTCGCGGTGATGCTGCTCCAGCCAGGGTGGTAGCTGGCAATCTCCAAGCGCCGCTTCGCCAGCACCCGTGCAAATTTAACCGGCCTCTCGGCCCGCGCTGCGGATTCCTCGCACCCACCGGTGACCTGAATTTCCATCGCGCGTTGCTCGTCTGGCTTCAGCGTGACCCGGAACGACGCGCGGCCGTGCTGCAGCTCGGCCGGTTCGGGATCGAACGCGACGCAGGTAAACCGCTTCTTGCCGTCGAGTCCCTGATACTTGAATCGGACCCGATCGCGCGCGACTTCGGGCTGGTAGAAGTATCCGCGCCGCGAGCGCCTGACGCCACGGACCTCGAAGAGATCAGCGAAGTCCGCGTCAAACAGGAAATCGAGCGGAATCTCGACCGCAAGGCGCGCAAAGTTTCTGACCACCACCTGGTGGCACAGCTCAGATCCGGAGATCACCCAATTTCTTTCGATTTGGATCGAATTGATCGGAAGCGAGGAATCGTCTCCGTCGATGCGGAGATCGGGATTGCTCAGGTTGACGTGCAGCTGTGCGTTCTCGCGCGTGATGTGAGAGTCGAGATAGTACGGCGTCTCGCCCGCCACCTTCAACTCAAAGCGGCTCAGATGTCGGGTATCGCGATGGAAAAAACCCAGCGGCTCGTGCGGAGTCTCGAGCACATCGCCGCCGGCTTCGAAGACCGCAAAGCTGTCACCATTCACCAGTGAGCGCGTGGTGCGCCGCGAGATCATCGACGAGGCGTGGACATAAAGGTCGGAGCCGACCTTAATGATGGTTTTCGATTCCGGCTTCACGGGGCGACCTTTCAGGGTCAGGGTGTCAACGTTGGGTTCCATCGTCGCGCACCGCCACCCCGTTCCTCGGTTCCACTGCCGATCATCACGTCCGCGCACAACGGGAACTACTATCGGATCGTATTGATCTTATGGGTTCGCCCTGACGCGCCGCCACCGGTACTGGGTCAAAAATTATTCGCGATAGTTCTCGTCCTCGTTACTTTTGGAAAGCTGCGGGGTGATTCACTGCGATGCGGCCCGCACGGCAATCCACCGCACCGCTCTTTTCTGTTTATTTCGCTTCTCGCGCGCAAACTGGTCAATTGGGGTGCTTGCGCAAGAAGGTCGGGATGTCGAGCTTGTCGTCGCCGTCCAGCAGCGTATTGGGCTCGAGTTTCTCCGCTCCGTAGTCAGCGTCCTCGGCGCGTCGTCGAAACGCCGGAATATCCAGCACGCTCTCGTCATCTATGCGGCCCATCTTGCGCACCGGTTTGCCGCCCGGAAACGTACGCAGCTGCGCGGACGGCGCGACGGGCCGCGGCGTTGGTGGTTCCGAATCCAGCGGATCGACCGGACGAGTAACCGCGGCCTGGATCGGTGTGGTCAGCGGCGCACCCGCCGAGGAATATTTGCCGTGGAGCGCCTCGAAGTCGCCGAATCCAGTCGCGATGACCGTCACCCGAATTTCGTCCTTCAGTTTGTCATCGATAACCGCGCCGAAGATGATATTGGCGTCTTCGTGCGCTTCTTCCTGGATCAGGCTGGCCGCTTCGTTCACTTCGTAGAGCGCCATGTCGGTGCCGCCCGTCACGTTGATAAGCAGACCGCGCGCGCCCTTGATCGAAACATCTTCGAGCAACGGGCTTGAAATAGCGCGCTGGGCGGCCTCGACCGCGCGATTCTCGCCGGCCACGGTCGCGGCGCCCATCATGGCCATTCCCATTTCCGCCATGATGGTACGCACGTCGGCGAAATCGAGGTTGATGAGGCCGGGGACCGTGACCAGTTCGGAAATGCCGCGTACCGCCTGCAGCAGAACGTCATCCGCCTTCTGAAAAGCTTCTTTCAGGGGAGTGTTGCGGCTGGCGACCGAAAGCAGGCGCTGATTCGGAATCGTGATGAGGGTATCGACCGCGTTCTTCAACTCCCGCAATCCCTCTTCGGCCTGGGCCATACGCTTGCGGCCCTCGAACTGGAAGGGCTTGGTAACCACACCGACGGTCAGCGCGCCGATTTCGCGCGCGATCCGCGCGATGACGGGGGCGGAACCGGTTCCGGTGCCGCCGCCCATACCCGCGGTGACAAACACCATTTCCGCATCGACCAGCAATTCGCGGATGCGGTCCTCGTCTTCGAGCACCGCTTTGCGTCCCACTTCGGGATTGCCGCCGGCTCCGCGACCGCGCGTCAGCGTCTGCCCAATCGGCAGGCGCACGGGGGCGTGATTGTTCTCCAGCGCCTGCGCATCGGTATTGACCGCGACAAAGTCCACGTTGCGGACGCCGAGCGCAATCATGTGGTTCACGGCATTGCCGCCGCAACCACCCGCACCGATCACTTTGATGCGCGCACCCGGCTCGGGATTGTTTACCAACTCAATCATCTCACTTCCTCCTCCACCACCCACCGGCAAAATTCGCTGATCGGCGTTGTGCTTATGCCGGCGGCGCCGTTTCAAAAGAAATCTCTCACCCAGTCGCCAAAGCGGGAACGCAACCGGCCGAATTTGCCGTGTCGCACTCCATTGTGATTCGCACCGCGGTCGCCTTGATGAAGAATCAGGCCGGCCGCGGTTGTGTACATCGGCTTCATCAGTTCCTCGGGCATACCCTTCAGATTGACCGGCAACCCTCGGCGCACCGGCACCCCGAAAATTCTCTCTGCCAGCTCCTGCGTTCCTTCCAGCAGCGAAGTGCCGCCGACCAGCACCACGCCCGAGGCGAGGTTGTCGGCCACTCCGGAACGCATGATTTCGCGCAGCGCCATCGCGAAAATCTCTTCCATCCGGGGTTCGATGATGTCGGCGAGCAGTTTGCGCGCGATTGCCTTCGGGTCGCGTCCACCTACTCCCGCCACCTGCACCATCTGGTCGCGCCGCACCACCTGGCCGGTCGCGGCACCCCAGGCCACCTTGAGCTTTTCGGCTTCGGTGGCCGGAGTACGGATTCCCGCCGCGATGTCGTTGGTCAGATGATTGCCTCCGAGCGGCAGCACGGCGGTATGCATCACCGCGCCCGAGTGGAAGACGATGATGTCGGTGGTGCCACCGCCGACATCGATGAGCGCCACGCCCAGTTCTCGTTCCTCCGGAAACAGGGCCGCGTTCGCAGAAGCGAGCGGCTCGAACAACAATTCCGTCGGCGTCACCCCCGCGCGCTCGCAGCATTTGCTCAGATTCTGCCCGTAGCTCTGCGCGGCGGTCACAATATGGATACGCGCCTCGAGCCTGACGCCCGCCATCCCGACCGGTTGGCGCACGCCCTCCTGGTCATCGACGGCAAATTGCTGCGGGAGGATGTGGAGTACCTGGCGATCGAGGGGAATTGCGACCGCGCGCGCCGCATCGATCACCCGCTCGACATCGCGCGGGCCGACCTCGCCGCCCCGAACCGCGACGATCCCATGACTGTTCAGCCCGCGGATGTGCGGTCCCGCTACACCCGCAACTACCGAACCAACCCGGGCGCCGGAGGTCTTTTCAGCCTCGTCCAGCGCAGCGCGAATTGCTTCCACGGTCGCTTCGATATTGACGACCACACCCTTGCGAAGTCCGGTGCACGGCGCAACGCCGTGACCCAAAAGAGCGATCTCGCCTTCGGGGCTCGCGTCGGCGACCAAGGCGCACACCTTGCTGGTCCCAACATCCAATCCAGTGAGCAGGTTCCTCATGGTGTTCACGGACTCCTGGGCTTGGTCGTCGAAGCAGCCGCTGCTGCCGCGGACGGGTGACCAGACCGCTTGCTCACCGCCGCGTGGGAGCCGGAGATCGCAGCGGCCTCGGTCATACGCACGACCGCCTCCCCGGGCGTGGTCATGTCGATCGCGGCGATCATTTGCTGACGGTCATGCCAGCGGCCGAGAATTTCTGCGGCACGCCCCATCTCCAGTGGCACCGCATCGAGGTCGAAAATCACGCTGGTACGCGCATGATCCAGGTACAGCGATGCGGTTCCGTCATCATCGACGCTCATTTCCGAGACCAGATGCGAGAGCTGCGCCTCGGCTCGGACCATCACCGCGGCAAACTCGACCAGCTCGCCGCCACGGGCGTTTTCCATACCCGGGCCACTCAGAATCGGCAGGTCGTCAGTGCTGGTGGGCGAAACTGGACCGCGCAGTTCGCCATCCGCGAACAGCCAGTAGAAGCCGTCGCGGCGCTCCACGATGGCTATCGGGTCGCCGGTCGGGCGAGTGTACACGCGTCGGCGCCAGAGTGCGGAGAACCTTACGCCCAAACCGAGCTCGGCCCGACCAGCCTGTCGATCAAGCCATCCCTCGATTGACTCTGACGAAACCGCCGGACGAGGGAGCCTGCCGGTCAGGGAGTAAAAGAAGCCAGAGACCCGGACTGCGAGCGCGCGCCCCACGACGCTGAAGCCGGTGATCACGCCGAGCACGAAAAACGCGCACAGAACCAGCCCGAGCATCCGGGGGTTCCACCCTGCCGCCGCCTTATTTCCACTCCGCCTCGCCACCCCGCATCAACCCCGCTTCCGGCTTACCAGTCACCCACCAGCTTGACCTCGGGCTCAAGCCAGACGCCGCTTTGCTCCTTGACCCGGCTACGTGCAATCTCGATCAGCGTGCGGACTTCCTCGGCGCGCGCACCACCCAGGTTTACGATGAAGTTGGCGTGTTGATCCGAAAACGCCGCTCCGCCGACGCGAGTGCCCTTCAACCCGGCGCCTTCGAGGAGCCGCCCCGCAAAACCACCGGGCGGATTCTTGAAAATCGACCCGGCGTTGGGCACGCCACGGGGCTGGCGCGCCATGCGCTGCGCGTGGACCTCGGCCACGCGCGCCCGCAACTGCGCGCGATCGCCGCTGGTGAGATCGAATTCGACCCGGGTGATTATGAATCCCAGCGCCAGCGACGTGCGCCGATACGCAAAGCCGACCTGGTCCTTGGTCAACGACTCGGCCAGGCCGTCCCGGCTTACGCCATGAACCAAGGTCACGACCTTGGCGATTTCGCCGCCGAATGCGCCCGCGTTCATCACCAGTCCGCCCCCGACACTGCCGGGAATTCCTTCGCCGAACTCCAAGCCGGCCATTCCCTGCTCCACTACCGTTTCTACCAGCACGCCAAAGTCCACCGCCGCACCCGCGACCACGTGCCAACCCGCGATGGTGATTTTTCGAAAGCTCTCCCCCAGACGAATCACCAACCCGCGCACACCGCGATCGCTCACCAGCAGATTGGTTCCGGCTCCCAGACAGAAGGCCGCAATGCCCTCGCGATGTGCCGCCCTCATCGCTTCCTGCAATTCGGTTTCGCTCTCGACCGAGACGAAGAGGTCGGCCGGACCTCCGATGCGGAACGAGGTCAAATCGGCGAGCGGGCGCCGCGCCGCGAAGCGCGCGCCGAACCGTGCTTCGAGCTGTTGCTCAAGCGCGCTCATGGAGATTCGCCTCGTCGCCGAGCGCGTCAAGAATTTCAGGGCCGAGCCTGTAGACGTCGCCCGCTCCCAGAGTCACGATCAGATCGCCCGGACGCGATGCCTTTGCGACTTCGCGTGCGAGCGATCTCTCGCCCTCGAGGTAATGCGCCTCGAGATGCCCGCGCGCACGCAAGGCCTCGTAGAGCCGCCGCGACGAAACCCCTTGAATCGGATCCTCGCCGGCGGGGTAGATATCCAGCAGGAACAGCGCGCCGGCTTCATCGAAGGCCCCAAGGAATTCCTCGAACAGATCGCGAACCCGGGTGAAGCGATGGGGTTGGAAAACCGCAACAATGCGGCGCTTGAATGCGGCCCGGGCCGCGCCCAGGGTAGCGCGAACTTCCGCGGGATGGTGCGCATAGTCATCGAGCACCAGACGTCCGGCCTTCTCGCCCCTGATCTCGAAGCGGCGCTGGATCCCGCCAAACTTTGCCAAGGCCCGCGCCGCGAGAGCAAAATCAATTCCCAGCTCGAGCGCTACGCCAATCGCGGCCAGCGAGTTCAGCGCGACGTGCACGCCCGGCGCAGGTATCGCGACCGTGCCGAGTGGCTGACCGTCGCCAATCACCTCAAAGCGCGTGGAAAGTCCGTCGATCACTATCTTCTCGGCGCGAAGATTGGCGTCCGCGGAGAGACCGTAGGTTATCAATGGCTTGCGGAGTTGTGGCAGCAGACCGCGCACATTGACGCTGTCAATGCACAGCACCGCAACGCCGTAAAACGGGACGCGATTAACGAAATTGGTGTAGGCTTCGCGCACCCGCTCCATCGTTCCATAGTGATCGAGATGCTCCGGGTCGATATTGGTCACGATGGCGATGGTGGGAAGCAGCAGAAGAAACGAGGCATCGCTTTCGTCGGCTTCGGCGACCATGAAGTCGCCGTGGCCGAGCCGCACGTTGGTGCCGATGTTGCGGATGTTTCCCCCCACCGCGACCGTGGGATCAAGGCCCGCCTCCTCAAGTATCAGCGCAACCAGGGCGGTCGTGGTGGTTTTGCCGTGTGTGCCTGCAACCGCGATTCCCAGCTTCGACATCCGCAGCAACTCGCCCAGCATTTCGGCGCGCGCGATCACTGGAATCTTCAGGTCGCGCGCCCGGGTCACTTCCGAATTCGAAAACTTGATCGCGGATGAGATCACGAGCGCATCGAGCGCGGCGGACAGATGCGACGGGTGGTGGCCGAATTCGATCTGTGCGCCGAGCGAGGTCAGTCGCCTGGTGGCCGCACTCTCGTGCTGATCACATCCGCTTACCGCGAACCCGAGTTGCAAGCTCAATTCGGCAATGCCACTCATGCCCGCACCGCCGATACCGACGAAATGGAGGCGGCGCTGGCGAGCGAGCAAACTCGATGCGCGTGCCTGAGCCACTTCGCTAGTTCTCCATCTGCGTGACGTCAAAGCAGACACGTGCCACGCGCGCGGCTGCGTCCGGAAACACGCTGCTTCGCGCGCGCTGCCCCATTGCGGCAAGGCGCCCGAGATCCTCGAACAGCGATTTCACTTCGCGGGCAAGATTTTCCGCCAGCCCATCGTCATCGTTTACGACGAGCGCGCCACCGGCTTTCTGGATGACCATGGCGTTGTGCAGTTGCTGCATGTCGCGGTGAAAGGGATACGGAACGTAAACCGCCGCGCGCCCAGCCAGCGCGATATCGGTAACCGTACCACCACCGGCGCGTGCGATTACCAGACTTGCGCGGGCAAGTGCGGCGGGCACGTCCGCGATGAACGGGGCCACTTCTGCCCGCACTCCGGTTTTCTGGTACTCGACCCTCAACCGCTCCACATCCGTCTCCCCACACTGATGGAGGATCGTCCAGTTTATAACACTTTTTCCCCAGATTTTGAAAGCCCCAATTACTCCAAGGTTGAGCCGATGCGCGCCAGTCGAGCCACCTAAAACGAGGATTTGTTTTTGTGCGAAGTCTGGAGGAGCTGGTTCCACCGCTGCCTGGTAGCGAACCGGGTTACCGGTTAGCACTACCTTGTCGCGGCGAAAGTAGCGTGCGCTGTCGGCAAAGCTCACGCAGATTTTTCGCGCGAAACGCCACAGCACTCGGTTGGACAGCCCCGGCTTGGTGTTCTGCTCCAGCATCACGATAGACACCCGCGCCAGGATTGCGGCCAACGCGACGGGCGCCGAAGCGTACCCGCCTACGCTCACGATGAGGTCGGGATGAAAGCGCGCGACCAGCGCGCGCGCCCGGCTCACGGCGCGAACAAACTCGGCGATGGCGCGCGCCCGGCCGCCGAGGCTGCGGCCACGAATGCCATGCACCTCGAACAGCTCGTATTGGTAGCCGCGCTGCGGGAGCCACTTGGCCTCGAATCCGTTGGTGGTCCCGGCATACAGAACCTGAGAGTCAGGACGGCGGCGCACAATCTCTTCGCCCAGCGCGATCGCCGGAAACAAATGACCTCCCGTGCCTCCTCCTGCGATTATCACCCTCATCTCACCGCAGGCCGCCTTCCGAGCGCGAGCAAGGCGCCCAGCGCGGCCATCGCCATTACGATCGCACTGCCGCCGTAGCTCAAGAAGGGGAGCGGCAGTCCCTTGGTGGGTATCATTCCGATTACGACCGACATGTTTATGAGCGCCTGTAGCGACAACAGTGAGGTAAGTCCCACTGCCAGCAGGCTGGCAAATCCGTCGGGCTCTTCATGCGCGATACGCATGCCGCGGAACAGAATGATGCAGAAGAGCACCATCACCACGGCCGCCCCCGCGATTCCAAATTCCTCGCCGACCACGGCAAAAATGAAGTCGCTGTGCGATTGCGGCAGGTAGAACATCTTCTGCCGACCCGCACCGAGACCGACGCCCCAACCTCCCCCCGCGCCCAGCGCAATAAACGACTGCACCAGCTGAAAACCGGCGCCGCGCGCGACGATCCATGGGTCCAGAAAGGTGGTCATTCGCTTCATGCGGTAAGACTTCGCGAACGCCTGGAACCCCAACACGCAGAGCGCGCCCGCACCCGCGACGCCGAGATGCTTCAGCTCGGCGCCCGCCGTATAGAGCATCACGAACAGAATGACCGAGATCATCACGGTCGATCCGAAGTCGGGCTGCTTGAGCAGGACCAGTGCGATGGGCCCAACAATGAGGAACGCCGGGAGCGCGCCGTGGGCAAACGACCGCATCCGTTCAGCGCGCCGGGAGAAGAAATCGGCCAGCAGGAAAACTAATGCCAGCTTCACGAACTCCGACGGTTCCAGAATCAGGGGACCGAGCCGCAGCCAGCGGCGTGCGCCGCCGCGCACCAACCCCAGTCCCGGCACGTACACCATCACCAGCATCACCAGCGATATGACTGTCAGTGGGACGACAAGCCGGCGCAGACCGGTGAGGGAAAACTGAGACAACAGCAGCATGAAGAAAAGGCCGACGATGATGCGCGCAAGATGCTGCTTGAAAAAGTGGAATGGATCGCCGGTCTTCTCGAGGCCCAGGAAATAGGTCGTGTTGAGCACCATCAACAGGCCCAGCAGCAGCAGCGCCGCTGCTGGCAGCCACAGCCACGCATCCGGGCGCCGATACCGTACCGCTTCAAAGCGCCCGAACCAGCTCTTTAAATACCCTACCGCGCTCCGCATAGTCCCTGAACTGGTCGAAACTCGAACACGCCGGCGACAGCAACACCGTGTCGCCGCGCCGCCCGATCCGCGCCGCCCGTTCGACCGCCTCCCCCAGAGTTGCAAACAGTTCCACCTCAACTGCGCCGCTCACCGCAGCCGCAATCCGCTGGCGCGCCGCCCCGATAAGAATCGCGCGCCGCGCCTTGCGGCGCAGCGGCTCGATCAGCGGCGCGTAGTCTCCGCCCTTGTCGACTCCGCCCGCGATCAAGATGACCGGCGCGGGTACTGCATCAAGCGCCTCGACCACCGCGCCGACGTTGGTGCCTTTGGAATCATCGATCCAGGTGATCCCGCCCTGCTCGCACACGAATTCAATTCGATGCGCCAACGGCTGGAAATCCGCCAGCGCCCGTTCGACAGCCTGGGGGTTGCAACCCATCGCAAGTGCGGCGGCCGCCGCCGCCATCGCGTTGACAAGGTTGTGTCGGCCCGGCAGCCTGAAATGCGCGAGGCTGATTCGTCCGGCAAAGTCGTTGATTGCGAACTCGAGCGCGCGTTCGCTGACCCAGATTGCCGATTTGCTTGCGGGGCGGGCAAGTCCAAACGCGATGACCCGCGCGCGGACCTCTCCGGCGAGCTTCCAGACATTGGGATCGTCGCGATTGAGAATGGCCCAGTCGTCGGACTCCTGATTTTCGAACAGGCGCGCTTTCGCGCGTCCGTATTCTTCCAGATCGCGGTAACGGTCGAAGTGATCGTCAGTCAAATTCAGATGCACGCCGACGTGGGGTCGAAAGGTTTCGATCCACTCGAGTTGAAAGCTCGAGATCTCGGCGTCGATCGCATCGTAGGCACCCTGCGCCGCTTCGATCAGCGGGGTGCCCAGGTTGCCGCCGACAAAAACCCTGCGCCCGTCGCCCTTGAGCATCTCGCCAAGCATGACCGTAACCGTGCTCTTGCCATTGGTCCCGGTCACCGCCGCGAGCGGGGCGCTGATGAAACGCGCCGCCAGTTCCACTTCACCGATGACGGTGAGTCCGCGCGCCACCGCTTCGCGCAGAAGAAGCGCATCGCGGGGCACGCCCGGACTGGTGACCACGAGTCCGACTCCAGCCAGCCACGCGGGATTGTCCTCGCCCAGGCAAACTTCTCCGGGCGGCAGCGATTTGCGATCGAGATCGCTCCTGCGATCGGTCAGGACGAGTTTGGCGCCACGCGCTGCGAGGAATCGCGCGGCGGCGATTCCGCTCGCGCCGAGCCCCACGACCATCGCGGTAACGCCCGCCAGCTTCATCTCACCTGAGCTTGAGCGTGGACAGCGCGACCAGCGCGCAGACTATCGAGATGATCCAGAAACGCACCACCACGATGGTTTCCGGCCAACCCTTGAGTTCGTAGTGGTGATGCAGCGGTGCCATCCGAAAAACTCGGCGGTGCGTCAGCTTAAAGTAGTAGCGCTGGATGATTACCGAGATCGCCTCGATTACAAAGACTCCGCCCGCGATCACCAGCGCAAGTTCCTGCTTGGCCAGAATCGCGACCATACCGAGCGCCCCACCCAGCGACAACGCGCCCACATCTCCCATAATCATCGAGGCGGGATAGGCGTTGTACCAAAGAAACCCGAGCGACGAGGCGATCAGCGACGCGCAAAATATCGCGACCTCGCCGACCCCGACCACGTGCGGAATCTGGAGATAGCTCGCGAACTTAAGGTTGCCGGCGACATAGCTGAACACCCAATAGGTGAACGACGTCGTCATGACGGGGCCGATTGCGAGCCCGTCAAGACCGTCGGTCAGATTGACCGCGTTCGAGCATCCCACGAGAACCACCATCGCGAGCGGAACGTAACCCCACCACCTGAGGTCGGGGTGGGCATTCTTGAAGAACGGAACGGTAAGGTGGGTGTCGAAGTTCAGACCCAGGAACAGGTAAGCAGATACGATGAACGCCAGTCCGAACAACAGCACCAGTTTGGCCGGCCCGCTCAGACCCAGACCCTTGCCGCGGCGCAGCTTCAGATAGTCGTCGGCGAAACCGACCGCGCCAAAGGTGACCGTGACCGCGATTGCGAGCCAAACATAGGGGTTGGCGAGATTTGCCAGCAGCAGGGTGGCGGACAGGGTCGCGGCGAGAATCAGCAAGCCGCCCATCGTGGGCGTGCCGGCCTTCTTCTGATGTGCCTGCGGGACCTCCTCACGGATGGTCTGCCCGATGCGCGCAGATCGAAAGCGCTCGATGAGCAGAGGACCCAGTGCGAGTGACAGCGCCAAAGCCGCCAGACCGGCCACCACTGAGCGGAAGGTTTCGTAGCGCAGTACGTTGAAGCCCGGATGGACCTTATGAAGCTGGTAGAGAAGCAGGTACAGCATCGTTCAACGCACGCGGTATGAGCCGCGGTCATTTTGCTTGGGCGGAGAGTTCCGCTGCAATTTCGCGCACCACTTCGCGATCATCGAAGTGAATTACTCTGGAACCGAGCAGCTGATAGTTCTCGTGCCCTTTCCCGGCGACCACCACGGTGTCGCCCGCGCTTGCGATCTCCATGCCTCGTTTGATCGCCGCACGCCGATCGGGTTCCACCAAATAGCCGCCGCCGGAGGCAGATTCTTTCACGCGCGTGCGCCCGCCGTTCTCGAGGCCAGTTTCGATCTCGGCGATTATCGCCAGTGGCTGCTCGCTACGCGGATTGTCCGAAGTTACGATCGGGACGTCAGCCAGGCGCGCCGCGATAGCGCCCATCAGCGGGCGTTTGCCGCGATCGCGATCCCCGCCGCATCCGAAGACGCAGATGATTTTGCCGGGCGTCAGCTTGCGCACGGTGCGAAGCACCGCCTCCAGTGCGTCGGGCTTGTGCGCATAGTCGACCAGCACGTTCACCCCGGGTCGCGTCTTAATGGCCTCCATCCTGCCGGGGGCCCCCAGGCATCGCCGCGCTCCCTCCTCCACCGCACCAGGTTCGATGCCCAGGGCCACCGACAGAGCGGAGGCCCCCAACATGTTCAAAAGATTCGGTTCGCCCAGCAACGGCGACGAGATCGCTACCCTGTGGCCCAACGCCGAAACAGTCGCCCGGATTCCCGAGAGGTCAGCCGCAAAATCGATGGGATGCACATCGCACGCGGGGGTAAGACCGAAGCTCACCGTGCGTCCCGCGACCATATCGAGAATGCGTCGCCCGTGTGGATCGTCGCCGCACGCGACGGTCACGGTATCGGTGCGGCGGCTGTGCGGGAGGATCTCCGTAAACAGACGCAGCTTGGCGGCGAAGTAACTTTCGATACTTCCGTGATAGTCGAGATGGTCGCGTCCGAGATTGGTGAACAAGCAGGCGCGAAAGTTAAGGCAGTCCACGCGGCCCTCGGCAATTCCGATCGAGGATACTTCGGCCACCGCGATACGCACGCCCTCGCGTTCCATCTCGGCGAGTGAAGATTCCAAGTCCACCGACTCGGGTGTAGTCAGTCCGCTCTGCAGCTTGCGCTCCCCGATGAAGATCCCAATGGTTCCGATGATGCCGGTGGGACGGCCGGCGGCCTCGAAAATCGATTGCAGCAGGTAGGTGGTCGTAGTCTTGCCGCTGGTGCCGGTGATACCGACCAGGTCAATTCGTTCGCTGGGCGTCTTGAAGAACCGCGAGGCGGCCGCGCCCATCAGTCGGCGCGGCCGCTCACTTCGCACTATGGTCGCCGCAGCGCGGGCGGTTCCACCATCACCACCCCTCACCACCACCGCCCTGACGCCGCGGTTTAATGCGTCGCCTAGATGCGCACGCCGCGCTTGCGGATCCCGCGCCAGCGAGAAAAACAGGTCGCCCGGAGCGGACCTACGTGAATCGTAACTGAGACCGCCAACCTCAACCTCCGCATCACCCTTGATTTCCTCGTAGTCCAGCCCGGCCAGCAGACTTCCGAGCTTCACCTCCTACTACTCCTTGCCGGTTGTGCGGGTCGCGTAGCCGCAGCTGCCGGCCGCGCGGCGTCTGCGAGGACGGATCCCAGCGTTAGTTTGATCGAGCCGCGACTGAGTGGCGCTCCGGCCGCGGGTCGCTGAGCCATTACGTAACCGTCGCCTTTGACCTCGAGCATCATGCCGAGCCCTCGCGCGACCTGCAGTGCCGCGCGCAGACTCAGGCCAATGAAATTTGGCGTGGTCGGAGATTTCGATCCAGTAAGCGCCGGAATGGAATCGCCCGGATCGGGAGCGTTCACCGGCGCGAGCTGATGGCGGCCGCCCTTGGCGGCGGGCAGCGGAAATAGGCTGGCGATGTCGTAGTCGGGCGCAGCGGTCGGCGTGATGTTGAGGTCGCGCGCCGCGCCGGCCGCAATCTGGCTGAACACTGGAGCCGCGTAGAGGCCGCCGAAATGACCGTGACCGACGTCGTATAGCACCACGAGTATTAGCAGCCGCGGATCGTCAGCTGGCAAGAACCCGACGAAGGAGCACACGTGCCGGTTCTGAAAATACCCGCCATTGGGATTCACCATTTGCGCGGTGCCGGTTTTGCCCGCGACCACGAACCCGTCGACCTTGGCACGATGTGCGGTCCCGTTCGCGCCATTCACCGGATTGCGCAGAAGCTGGTTCATCTCATGCGCGATGTCCGGCGGGATGGCGCGGCGCATGACCTGCGGCGTATGGCGCAAGATCACATTGCCCTGGACATCGTATGCCGCCTTGACCACGTAGGGACGCACAATAAGTCCGCCGTTGGCGATCGCGGCATACGCAACTGCGAGCTGCATCGGCGTAACGCCTACGCCCTGTCCGAAACCGTGGTTGGCGAGATCGATCTCGCGCCAGCTCGACGGCTTCATGATAAGACCCGCCGCTTCGCCGGGCAGATCGATGCCGGTGCGAAAACCGAGGCCGAAGGCGTGCATACCGTTGTAGAAGCGGTCGGCGCCGAGGGTCAGCGCAATCTTGGCGGCGCAGATATTGGATGAGACCTCGATGATTCCACCGAGGTCGAGGACGCCGTGCCTGGCGTCATCGTGGATGGTGCGATGATCGATGGTCCACTTGCCATTCTCGCAATAGAACTGCTTATGCGGCGTAATCGCTCGGTCGGCGAGCGCGATCGAAGCGAGAATCCCTTTCATCGTGGAACCCGGCTCGAAGGCATCCTGCACCGCGGGATTGTGAAGCCGGTCGTGGAGCTCGGAAGGATCGGCGCTCACGTTGGCGAGGGCGAGTACTTCGCCGGTGAACGGGTCGAGCACGATGGCGGCGCCGCGTTTGGCACCGCTCTGCTCGACTTGGGTGGCCAGCTGAGTCTCGGCAAGCGACTGGATCGATGCGTCGATCGTCAGCTCGAGCTGGGCGCCAGGCTCGGGCGATTTGAGCGCGAGGGGACTGTCCAGAATCGGGTGCCCGAGCGCATCGTGATAGAAATTCAAGGTGACCGGCTCGCCGCGCACCAGTCTGTCGTATTCAAGTTCAAGGCCGGAGAGCCCCTGACCGTCCATCCCCGCCAGCCCAACCACCGCCGCGGCCAGGTTGCTCTCCGGGTAGAAGCGCCGGTATTCACTCACCGCGCCGACGCCATCGATGCCGAGGGCTTCGGCGGCTTGTGCCTTATCCACGTCAATCCGCCGCTCCAGCCACACGAACGGCGAAGGCTTTCTGAGCCTGGTCTCGAGGTCCGCCGGGGTCATGGCAAGCACAGCGGCAAGCCTGGCGCGGTCGCGCGCGGTTGAAGAATCGAAGACCCGATGGGGATGCGCGTAAACCGAGCGGGTCTCTGCCGACAGCGCCAGCGGCTCGCCCTGGCGATCGACCAGCGGGCCTCGCACCGCCGCCAGTTGCATAGCTGCCGTGTGCTCGTTGCGCGCGAGCGAGTTGAGGCGCGGCCCGTCGAAGGTGACCAGTACAATCAGGCGAAGTACCGCAACCACGAAAAGTGCCGCCAACGCCAGGGTAAGCCATCCGACACGCGCACGCCGCTGTTTGAAAGCGAGGTTCACGGCACCAGCACAACCTGTCCGGGCGCGGGCGGCGCGAGATGATAGCCCGCAGCGCGCGAGCGCAAGCGTTGGTGGGAAGACAACTCGGCGACCTTGAGCCGCAGCGAGCGATTCTGATCTTCGAGGTGCGCAATCTCGTCGTTAAGCACCGAAAGCCGGTAGCCTTCGCGTGTGGCCTCGAGACGTGTCATCAGAGTGGTAAAGCCAAGAATCGCGATGCCGATCAGCAGGATGGCGGGTACGAGCTTTGAAGGCGCTTTGCTCGGTCGTATTCGCTGATTCATCGCGCCACCCTTTCAAGACCTCGCAGCCGCGCGCTGCGCGCGCGCGGGTTGGAAGCTACTTCGGAGTCTGCGGGCTTCATCACCTTGCGAGTTGTCAACGCGAAACTTTCGCCGCGTGCGAGCGCCCGCATGCGTTCCTTGACCGCGCGGTCTTCCAGCGAATGGTATGCGATAACCGCCATTCGTCCGCCGGCGGAGAGCAACGCGGGTGCTGATTCGAGGAACGCCGCCAGGCTCTCCAGCTCGCGGTTCACCGCGATCCGGAGCGCCTGGAAGGTGCGGGTCGCGGGATGGACGCCGCCAGCGCGGCGCGAGCCCAGCACGCGCTCCACGATTGCGCGCAATTCGGCGGTCGTCTCGATGGGCCGGCGTCGGCGTGCGTCGATTATCGAACGCGCAATTCGACGAGCGGCGCGCTCCTCGCCCCAGTGATGAAGGAGATTGGCGAGGTCGGCTTCCGTCTCTTCGTTCACGAGATCATAGGCACGCAGCGGCTGGGAACGATCCATCCGCATATCGAGCGGGCCGTCGAAGCGGAAGCTGAATCCGCGCGCGGGATCATCGAGTGCAAAACTCGACATGCCGAGATCCGCGACAATCGCGTCGACCGCTTCGACCCCACATTCCTGCACAACCGCCGCCAAGTCGCTGAAATCGGCGTGCCGGAGCCTCACGCGAGTCCCGAACGATTCCAGCCGATCGCGTGCGAGCGCAAGCGCATCGAGGTCGCGATCGATTCCGATCAACTGCGCATCGGTCGCCGCCAGCAGCGCGGCCGCGTGCCCCCCGGTACCCACCGTGGCATCGACGACGACGCGCGGTCCGTGCGCACACAGCAAATCGCGCACCTCTCCCACCATCACCGGCACATGCATCCGGGCCGTCGCGCCGTCGTCGTGTTTCACAGCCAAATTCATCGCGTCTAGAGGTTGAGCTTTTCGAAAAACGCCGGATCTTGAACTTCCTCTTCCGTAGCGCGCAGTACTCGCTCGAGGACCTGCCTGTCCCACAGTTGAAAATGATCGCGGCGCGCCGAGAAAGTCACGTCGCGACCGATCCGGGCCCATTCGCGCAACTTGGAGGGGATAAGAATGCGGCCCTGGCGATCGACCGGAACTTCCTGCGCCCCGGAGATAAAGAAGGTCTCAAATTTTTGCACGCCCGGATCGAACTGCCCGCGGGTCGCGAACTTCGCGACCACTGCGTCCCATTCACGCGGTGGATACAGCTCAAGACAGCGTTCGCGAGTGAAAAAGAAGTTGGTGATAAACAAGCGCTCATGGCCTTCACGCTGGAGGACCTCACGGAAGCGCGCGGGAATGCTGACGCGCCCTTTTTCGTCGATCGCGTGGTCAAATCGACCGCTGAACACCGCAGGCCTCCCTAGAGACCCACAATATCCCACCGTCTACCACCAAGGTCAAGTAAGACTGTGATGGCTAGCGAAAAACAGACTACCGACACCACCACGTGCTATGGCGAATGAAAAGCGAAGCTCAGCGCGCCGCGAACGAAGCTCTCAATCGATGAGAAGTGCCGAGACATCTCAAGCGCTGGTTTTTGCGAGCCTTCTCCAAGTTGTCGGGGCTTCAAGAATTTCGGTTCCCTGCGGCGTCCCCAACTGCCAGTTTGCTGCAGCGTAAGAACATCTTTCTTGACAGGGCGCTGTCTCATTAGGGAAACTCGCGCGGGCTTCCGTTGTTATAGCCGAGTTTCTGGGACCGAGAGCGGAGAGGGGATCAAATAATGACTGGACGAGCTTGGTTGCGTACCGCGATTGTGATCGCGGCTGGAGCGGTGCTTGCGGTGGGGCTGACCAGTCCGGCCGCCTATTCGCGGGCCAAGAAGAAGGAGCCCACTCCCACCGAAACCCCAACGCCAACCGCCACGCCAACGCCCGAAGCCAAGGTCTGGAATTTCGACCAGGACAAGGCCCATGCGATAGCGGAAGGCTGGACCGCCGTGGAAGGAGAGTGGGAGGTCATCCCGGATCCCACTGCCCCAAGCCAGCCCAATACTTATGGCCTGCCGGCTGGCCGCACCATGAGCTCTTTACTGCACGCATTGAATTACAATCTGTTGACCGTCCTGACCGACAAGACCGAATACGACGACTTCACGCTGGAGGCGTCGTTCAAGTCGGCGGGCGGACGGTTCGACTGCTCGGGTGGACTGATTTTCCGGTACGTGGACGCACAGAATTTCTACGTGCTATCGGCGGGCTGCCCCAGTGATTATTTCGCACTTTCGCGCATGACCGCTGGCAAGCTTGAAAATCTCAAACAGCAGGTGGTGCCGACGGACAAGGACACCTGGTACAAGCTTAAGGTCTGGGCGCAAGGCAGTCACCTTACATGCTACGACGACAACAAAATGATCTTTGATGTGGACGACGCGAAGATCGCCAAGGGACGGATCGGGTTGTGGGCGAGTGATGACTCGCAAGCGCGTTTTGATGATGTGACGCTGACGCTGCCGTTGGCCAGCACTTCGGCCGCCGCCGCACCACCCCCTCCTCCCCCGCTGCCCCCGCTACCTTCGCCGCCGCATTGACAAATCTGTTCAGCGACGCGGGCGGGACGCCTTGAATCAAGGCGTCCCGCCACCTAACCTCACTGTAGATGGCAACAACCGAAGAAACCCGCCCCGCTGCACCGCTTGAAATTGAGCAGCTTTCGACGCTGAGCTACGTGAGTGAATTTTTCCAGGGGATGGGGATTATGCTCGGCATGGGCATTCTCTGGGGGCTCGAGATCGTGCGCAACGCATACTTTCGACTGCTCGACCGGCTCAATCTAAAATCGCGCCGCCGACGCGCCAGCGCATTCCCGCCCGGCCGTCCCAGGAAGCATCGTCAACTGCGCGTCTAGCGGAATCCACCAGACTCCACTTGGGCGCACGCCGCCTGGCGAATTTTGTCCGGGTGCCCGGCTCTTGGAGGGAACCTGTGCGGTTGTAGGGGAGCATCCCGAAAGCGGCCGCGCGGCGTCGGTGCCGGTGGACCGCGCAGCTTCCTGTCCAGGGCCCAAAAGCAGACGGCTAGTTGCGTCGCTCTGCGCCCAGGCGGCCTCCGCGGACCGCCGGGCACGCTGCTTAGCGCGCCTGCCAGACCGGCTTGCGCTTCTCCAAAAAAGCGCGCACGCCCTCCTTGGCGTCCTCGCTTTGACGGACATCGCGCGCCATTTTGAGCATGTCGTCGTGCCACGCATCGAAAGATCCGCTCATGCAACGGCGCACGGTGGCCTTCATCGCCCGCAGCGATAGCGGAGCATTGCCCGCGACTTTCTCGGCCAACGCGGTTGCCACCTCTGCCAGTTTGGAGTCAGGGACGACTTCATGAACCATATTCATGTCGCGCCCGCGTGGTGCTTCGATCAACTCGGCGGTGTAGAGAATCCACGCGGTATTCGCCGAACCGCACACCTCGATGAGCTTACGGGTGAAGTCGTAGGGAACCATCAATCCGACGCGACCCAGAGTCATACCTAATCGTGCACCCTCGCCCGCGATACGGAGATCACAATGCAGCGCGAGTTCCAGCCCTCCGGCGAGCGCAGCGCCCTGCACCGCGGCGATGGTCGGCACCGGGAAACGTTCCAGCCGACCGAAGACTGATTCCAGCGAAATGGGGTTGTGGCCGCCGGTGGATTCGTCGACTTCCTTGAGATCGATCCCCGCGCAGAAGCTCGCGCCCTCGCCGCGCAACACCAGTGCGCGAACCTCGCGATCGTTTTCGAGTTGCGCGAGCGCCTGGTTCAAGGCTTCGATCAGAGGTTGATTGAGTGCGTTGCGTTTTTCCGGACGATTGAGCGCAAGCACCACGTAGTTGGGATGGCGCGTTATCTTGAGCACGTCCTCGGCCATTGCGGTTGCTCCTTGAATCTATTTGGCGAGTACCGATGAATGAGTCGGCGCCAGCATCGCACGGATATTTTAGGTGTTCAAGGAGAGCCGTGGGCAGCTAAAGCACCAAGCTCAGAAGGAGCGCAATCTCAAACTACGATGCTCAACATCCGATTGGGTACGAAGATGAACTTCTTCGGCTGCTTGCCGCCCACGTGACGCGCCACCGCCTCGCTCTTCAATGCAAGCTCGCGAACCTCTGCTTCCGAAGCTCCCACTGCAACCTGCAGCCGATCACGAACCTTGCCGTTCACCTGCACCACCACGGTTGCGGTGTCCTCGCGCGTCATCGACTCGTCGAATTTTGGCCACGACTCAAGATGCACCGATGCTGAATGACCCAAAGCGCGCCAGAGTTCCTCGCCCAGATGGGGGGCCATCGCGGCGAGCATCACCACGTACGACTCGACCACGAAGCGGTTCAGTTCCGTCGGCTTCAGCCTCGCGATGTGGTTGAGATGGTCCATCATCGTTGCCAGTCCCGTGTTGAAGCGCATCTTCTCGATGTGCTCGCTTACGGTTCTGATTGTTTTGTGGGCTTTGCGCAGGGTCTCCTCCGACGCAGAGCCATCGGGACCTCCAGCGTCAACGTACCGGCGAAGCATCGTCCACACGCGCGTGATGAACCTCTCGGTGGCGGCCACCCCGCTTTCGTTCCAATTAGTGTCTTCGTCATAAGGGCCCATAAATAGTTCCCACAGACGAAGGGCATCGGCGCCATACTTTTCGATCATCGCGTCCGGTGTGACGACGTTGCCTTTGCTTTTGGACATTCGCCGTCCGTCCGGTGCCCAGAGGACCCCCTGGTTGCGCAGGACGGGGAATGGTTCTTGGAAGCTGATAAGACCGGCGTCGTACATTACCTTGGTCCACATCCGCGCGTACAGCAGGTGCATTACCGCATGCTCCGCGCCGCCGACGTAGAGATCGACCGGCAGCCAACGGTCGACCGCCTTTCGATCAAACGGTGCTCGGTCTTCGTGCGGCGAGGCAAAGCGCAGAAAGTACCACGAAGAACACGCAAACCCGTCCATGGTGTCCGTTTCGCGCTCGGCCGGGCCGCCGCATTTGGGGCAAGTCGTGTTGACGAATTCAGGGACATTCGCCAAAGGCGAGCGGCCCGTCCCCGCTGGCTGATACTCCTTCATCGTCGGTAGGAGCACCGGGAGCTGATCGTCGGGCACCGCAACAACCCCGCACGATCTTTTGCAATAGACCACCGGGATAGGACATCCCCAGTAGCGCTGTCGCGAGATGAGCCAATCGCGCATCCGGTAGCTGATGGTCGGCCGGCCAATCTCGTGGTCTTGCGCATATTGACAGACCGCCCGAATCGCCGCGGCGGTCGGCATCCCATCCAGAAATCCCGAATTAACCGTGACTCCCTGCTCGGTGAAGGCACGACCAGTCGGGACCGGATTGTCATCGGCGGGTGCAGTAACCAGCGGAATCTCCAGGCCGTACTCCGAGGCGAATTCGTAATCGCGCTGATCCTCACCCGGCGCGCCCATGATCGCGCCGGTGCCGTAACCCATCAGCACATAGTCTGCTATCCAGATTGGAACGTCCTTTGCGGAAAAAGGGTTACGGGCGTATGCGCCGGTGAAAACCCCGGTTTTTTCTCTGACGGTGGACAGACGTTCGATTTCGCTCTGCCGGCGGGCGTCTTTCACGTAGGCGGTGACCGACCCAAGCTGGGCCTTGGTGGTGATTTCAGCGACCAGTGGATGCTCCGGCGCCAGGACCATGAAGGAAACCCCGAACACCGTGTCGGGACGAGTCGTGAAGAAACGGACTTCCTTGCCGGGATGACCGCTGACCGGAAAGGCAAGCTCAGCCCCTTCACTCCTGCCGATCCAGTTGCGTTGCATCAGCTTGATTGGCTCCGGCCAATCGATGTCTTCGAGATCGTCAAGCAGCCGATCCGCGTACTGGGTAATCTTGATGTGCCACTGTTCGAGGTCCTTTTTGCTGACCGGATTGTCGGGGTGACGCCAGCAGCAACCATTCACAACCTGCTCGTTGGCCAACACCGTTCCGCACAAGTCACACCACCATTGCGACCCGGTCGCGCGATAGGCCAGACCCCGCTTGAGGAGCAACAGGAACAGCCACTGGGTCCATCGATAGTATTCCGGAGAGGACGAATTGATCTCACGCGTCCAGTCGTAGGCACATCCCGAGATAGTCAGTTGTCGCTTGAAATTCGCGGCGTAACGCGGAACCGTCTCTGTAGGATGAGCCTGGCGGAGGAGGGCCTCGTTCTCGGCCGGCAGGCCGAACGCATCCCAGCCCATGGGATGGAGGACATTGAAGCCCTTCATGCGTTTGTAGCGGCCCACGACGTCGCACGGGACATAGTTGCGCAGATGTCCCACCGACAGCCCATTGCCGGAAGGATATGGGAACATCTCGAGAACGTAGAACTTGGGACGCCCGGGGTCCTCGCGGGTGAGATAAATCTGGCTGCGCTCCCATTCCTCCTGCCAGTAGGGCTCGATCTTCTTGGCGTCGTAGCGTTCGTCCATCGCAGCTGCGCACCTTACAGGGTTTGAAGTTTACCGTGTAGCAGATCAGCGTGAAACGGTGGGTTCGTCCACTCGTGGCCTTGCGTCGCCGGGCAACCCCAAGCTTAGTAGCCTTGCCTTGACAGCCCGCGACTGCGCACGTTATTCGCATGGCAGTCTTGAACGGGTGGTATGGAAATGACCCAGGCGCTATCGATCGTCACCGATTCCAGCGTGGATTTGCCGGCCAACGAGGTCCGCAGAATCGGGATCGAAGTCGCGCCCATCCAGGTAGCTTTTTCGACCGAGTTCTTTCGCGATGATGGGCTGGCGCGCTCCGAATTTTACCGGCGCCTCCCCGACGAGCCGCGCCTGCCGGTGATCGCCGCCGCGATGCCGGCCGATTTCCTTGCCGCATACCGACGGGCGCACGAGCGCGGTCCCGACGTACTGTGCCTAATCAATCCCTTCGAATCATGCTCGACCTACACGGCCGCATATTCGGCCGCGGTGGTCGCGAAGCGTGATCATCAGATCTCCGTGGAAGTCCTCAACACCGGGCGGGCGTTGACCGCACTTGGGGCAGTTTGTATCGAGGCAGGCGAGATGGCGGCGCGAGGCGCGACCCTCCAGGAAGTTGTGAAGGCATTGGAGGAAGCTACCGCGCAGATCGATACCTATCTCGCGCCCGTTACCACCGCATACCTGGAGCGCGACGGGAGAATCTCGATCTACGAGATGACGGTTGGGTCTCTGCGCGGAATGTTGCCGCTGGTCCGCGTGTGGGGGAGGGTCGCGGTGGTAGACAAGTCCAAGACCCAGGCCGAGAATATTGAAAAGATGCTCGGACGGGCACAACAGGAGCTGGCGGGGTCCGAAGCTACGGTAATCGTAACTCATGCAGCGAATTCGCGCGGCGCCGGGGAGCTCGGCGCTGCTGCGCAGCGACGCTTGAAGGTCAAACGACTGATCACGAATGAGCTTGGACCGTCGGCCGGTGGATATTGCGGACCGGGCACGCTGGGGCTTGGATGGTGTCCGAGCCTGATTAAACTGAACTGAGGCGGGCAAGGAGCTACCAATGAAATTTGGAATCTTCTACGAACATTCAGTAGAGAAGCCCTGGAGCCGCGAGTCGGAACTGCGTGCCTATCACCAAGCGCTCGAGCAGATCGAACTCGCCGATGAGCTGGGATTCGACCAAGTTTGGGAAGTCGAGCATCACTTTCTCGAGGAGTATTCGCACTCTTCCGCACCCGAGGTCTTTTTGGCCGCCGCGGCGGCCCGCACCAAACGAATCCACATCGGGCAGGGCATCGCGGTCGCGCTCCCGCAGATGAACCATCCGGCCCGAATCGCGGAGCGTGCGGCAGCCCTCGATCTAATTTCCAACGGTCGCCTCGAGTTCGGCACCGGCCGCGCCGCGACTTGGACCGAGGTCGGCGCGTTCGGAATCGACCCCGACCACACCAAAGAGATGTGGGATGAAGTCATCCGTGCGATCCCCCGGATGTGGACGGAAGAGGAATTCGAGTGGAATGGCAAGTATTTCAAAATGCCGCCACGCAACGTGCTCCCCAAGCCGATTCAGGATCCGCATCCTCCCATGTGGGTTGCGGTGTCGTCCCCGGAAACGGCGGTGCAGGCGGCCGAGCGCGGGATCGGCATGCTCGGAGTAACCCTTGGCACGCCCGCCGACTACCGCCGCCTGGTCGCCGACTATCGCCGAATCATCAAGCACTGCGACCCGGTCGGCAAATTCGTGAACAACCAGGTGAATGCCGCCAGCTGGCTCTATTGCGGGGAGGATGAGAACGAGGCGCGCGCGGTTGGCGGCGCGGCCGCTTTCAATTTCTTCCGCACCGCGGCGCATCTGGTCGGGCTCGGCGGCATCTACCCGTCGCATGCGTATACCGCGCTGGCGAACGCTACCGCGCTGCTCAGCCAGGCGGAAATCTTCTCACTGCGCGAGGGATTTCCGGTTGGAACCCCCGAGCAGATTGTGCAGAACCTCCGCTACTGGGAAGAAGTCGGGGTCGAGCGGGTCGTCTGCCTCATCAACTTCGACCAGCAAATTCCGCAAAGGAAGGTCCTTGCAAGTCTTGAGCGTTTTGCGAAATACGTGATGCCCGAATTCGCGGAGGACAAAGCGTCGCGTCCGACCGGGCCATCGAAGAGCGGCCCCGAAGCGCCACCGATGCCCACTTGATCCAACCACGGGAGAAGGCGTCATCGAAATCAGTGGAGGAGTGACTTCCAGTGCCCGACCCAGGACGTTCGCGTCACGAAGACTACCTGATGGATCTACCCAAGGAACGGCCGGCCTATCCGCCGCTGCCGTGGGTTTGCCCGAACTCCACCATGATCAACGTCTATTTTGAGGTCCTCAAAGCGCCGCTGCTGGACCGGTTGCCCCCCGAGTTTTGCCGTACGTCGCCCCCCTATTGCCGGCTCTCAATCTTCGATCATCCGGAATCCCCGGTCGGGCCCTTTCGCGACGCGACCCTGGCGCTCGGATGCCGCTTGAACATGATGCCGGCCGCTTTCGTTGCGGCTTCGATCACCAACAGCGAGAAGGCCTTGGCGGCAGGAATCTTCGAACGGGGCTTTCCCAACATGTTGGGCAAAATCGAGTTCGCCAGCGGCGTCGGCAACGCGCGAGCCGTGGTGGGCGACGGGACAGGTCCGCTGCTTGAAGTCGAGTTGCCCCTCCTGCAGACCATCGAGCCGAGCCGTCTTGCCTTCGACCACGCAGACGCTTTACGGACCACCGCCGATGGTAAAACCGCATTGACCATCACGCGTCCGGATATCACGATTCACCGCGCTGCGATTTGCAAGAACGCACGCATCGAATATCAGGGCGAACGTCGGGAAACGCCCTGGCACAGACTGGACTGCCGCAACGTCGTGAGTGCCCAACTGGTGCACGGCGATCGGACGTTCGACGCGGGACACGCGCCCGGGTGACCGCGGTGGCGGGCCACGACATTTATTGACCCGCGGGCCACCACGCGGTACGAACTTTAGGCAAGAATTTCCCAAGCGGTCGAGGGAGGTAGCTGATGCGCTACGGCGGATGGTACCAGATTGCATTCGAGCGTGACCTTCAGGCGGATGTCAGCTCGGTTCCGGTGGGTGACCGCCGCCTACTGATCGTACGCAGCGGCGGCGAGATCAACGTTTATGACGCCACTTGCCCGCATCGCGGCGCGGACCTGGGCGTGGGCGGGAAATTGGTCGATCCCCGGGTGCTCACCTGTCCATACCATGGGCATCGCATCGCCCTTGGAGGCGAAGGCGGGGGTCCATACTGTGTGGCAAAGTATCCTTCACTAGTAAGGAGCGGCCTCATTTTCGCCCTGGTAGGTAATTTCGCAATCGGCAAGCTCCCCGACATGCTGGACTACCTCGAGCGAACTCACAAAATCTTCGCCGGCTTCACCAAGACCATCAAGGTCCCGCCCGAGATGGTTATCGAAAACGCTTTCGACTGGGCACATTTTCCCCCCGTACACGACGTGCTGAAGGTCGAATACGGGGAGCCTACGGTGGAAGACGGGGTCTTCACCGCTACCACCAAGCTGCGCGTAGGCCCCTCGATGTGGCAAGGGGGCGGGGACGGTTCGCACCATGATGATGGTACGACGTTCATCGAGGTGCCGCTGCTCGCGCGCGCATATAGTCCGAACCTGACCATCACCCAGGTCGCGGTCGGCGGTGGCGATCATCCGCATTTCGTAATTGCTTCGGCGGTGCCGATGCTCGATGGCACTTCCACCATTCGTCTTTCAGTGGCAATGCCGGTCATCGAAGGATTCGATCCGCCGCAAGAACTCGCCGACCTGATCATGCAGTTTGAGAGTATGGGCCTGGAGCAAGACCGCCCGGTCTGGGAGAACCTCGCGCTCAACGCGACCCCGAAGTACACCGCCGAAGACGATAACGTTCTAAAATATCGGAAATTCTGCGAGCGCTTCACTCTGAACGGCCGCGTCTGAGAAACCGTCCGGTCTTCCTCAGCCGGCGGCGCCGCCGCGGCTCGCGTCGCGTAGTATCGGTACCCGTCTCTCTTCGTCCGTCAATTCCCTCGCATGCACGGGTTCAATCGGCACCCCGCATTGTGCGAGCACCTTCCTGAGTTCGAGCAAGACCGGTGATACTTCCGCGTTCCGGTCACTACCCTGTTCGTCCCACGCGCGCTGTTCGGCTTCCACTGCCATACGGTCCTGCTCGAAAACCGAACGGGCGAAATATCCGATGACCGGCCACGCTAGGCTGAGGACCAGCGGCGTTTTAGGGCGCCGCACCATCAGGATGCCGAAGCTCTTATTGGTTCGCTGCTCCTGGTCGAGCGGCACGTAGGACGCCCACAGGCGAATCGCGGGAATCTCGGAATGCGCTCGGAAGACGGTGAGCTCCTGGTGCGGATAGACGGTGCGAATCGTCATCAACTCGTAGTCACGATCGACCCCGGACTCCGAGCCCTTCCCGCCCATTACCAGCAGATCCGCCCCGACATGCTGCTTGCCGCCTTCGAAGCGGTACTGCGCTTCGGTCCAATTAGTACCTGTCCGGTAGTCGAGCATTACCGGCTGGATACTTCCCATCAGGCTGCGGTGAAGGAACTGATGGTTCATGTCCATCAGGTTTTCGTGCATGAAAGTGTAGTGGCAGCTGAGCGTCCGTTCGAAATACATCGTTCGATATTGCGGCGTACCCCATTCCGGGATGCTGGGAAGTTCCGAAACCTGCGCCAGTTCGGGTTCGCCCGGAAACACGAAAATAAGTCCGTACGCTTCGCGGCATGGATAACTGCGGACACCACGCGCCGCGGCTGGCATCTTTCCGCCATCGGCCAGGTAAGGGATCCGTGCCAGACGCCCGCTCGCACCGTAGCACCACCCATGATAGGCGCACTGGAGCTGCTCCCCGCGAACGACCCCGAGATGGAGCGGGAGCTGACGATGCGCACATCTATCCTCCAGCGCAAATAGCGAGCCGGATTCGCTGCGCGCCAGTACCATCGGGTCGCCGGCGAACGTGACCGCCAGTGCGCGCCCTCGTTTAAGACTGCTGGAGCGCGCGACCGGATACCAGAAACCCGGGTGAATGCCGACCCGCCGGAGGTCGGGGACGCCTGAATGTGTGCCGGACCCCTGCATGCTGACCTCAGCGCTTGCGCGCAATTGTAAGACCGTCCGCGATCGGGAGCATCACCGCTTCGACCCGTTCATCATGGGTCACGAAATCGTTAATCGCGCGGATGGCCCTGGTGTCTTCGCTCTGGTCATTCTGATTGAGTACCGCGCCGCTCCACAAGACGTTGTCGAGCAGAATCAGACCGTTCTGACGAAGCCGTTTAAGGATCTCCTCATAGTAATCGCGATAGTTAGTCTTATCCGCGTCGATAAAAGCGATGTCGAAGGAGTTCCGCTCCGGGAGCGCGCGCAGGGTTTCGAGGGCAGGGCCGATTTTGAGGGTGATCTTGTGCGCGACTCCTGCTTTTTCCCAGTAGCGCTTTGCAATTGCCGTCCATTCCTGGTTCACATCGCAACACAGAAGCTCGCCGTTGGCGGGCAGCGCCCGCGCCACACACAGCGAGCTGTAGCCAGTAAAGGTTCCCACCTCGACGGCGGATCGCGCGCCGATCGCAGCCGCAAGGATACCCATGAAAGTGCCCTGCTCCGAGGCAATCTCCATGACGCTGATGGGGCCGAGCTTGGCGGTTTCCTGAGAGAGCTCCTGCAGAAGCGGATCGCTATTGTTGCCGTGCGCGACCACGTAGTCATAGAGCTCGGGAGAAAGCTTGATGAATTTGCTCAGACTGGCCATACCGAAAAGAATCGCATCTTCGCATGAGACAGGAAAGCCATTGCGGACAGGGGACGAAGCCAAGGGTCGCACGCGACAGCCCAAAAGCGGCGCGCGCGAGTTTCCAGAGCGAAGGGCGGAGGGTCGCTTATTTGCCGCCCAGGTAGGCGAAGTCTCCCCGCTCGTTGACCGTCAGGGTGCCGGTGAAAATCGCGTGATGATGTGAACCCATCGCGATCTTATAGATCATTTCCGGCTCGCCGACTTCGAAGAAGGAGTCGTCCCCGCTGAGCACGTAGAGCTTTTCGTTGCCGTCACTATCGGTGGCGCCGATGTACATCGATCCGGTCGCGGTCAGCACCGGATCCCCGAGCGACTCGAGCTCGGTCCCAAACGGCGTCAGTTGGCCGCGCTGCAGACGGAGGTCGAGTTTCTGGCGCGCGAGGCGAAAGATCACCGGCAACCGCGCGCATCCCGCCAGGACCGCGGTCGTGCCATCGGCCATAAGGCCAGGTCGTCCCGGCGACAGATAGGTCACGGGGCCTATCGGGGTGGTCGTCCCAGTCGGGAGAATTCGCGACATCTGTCCATTGCGGTAAAGGAACACCGCCGAACCTGAACCAGTCTTGGCGGTAAACGCAATCAGAGTACCTTCCGCCGAGGCCATCGCGGCCGGAAGTCCAAACGGGCGAGCATAGCGGCTGCGGTTGGGTCCGTATTCCCCCTCAACCGCGAGTTCCGTGATTCCGCTCCGCAGCGAACCTATCAGCAGCGCCTGTCGATGGCCCTGCGGTGTGTCTTTGTCGGTCTTGTCCTGCGGATAGATGAGCCACGCGTTAAACACTACCTGACCGTTGTCACCCATCGCCGGGCTGCCGAAGCTCAGCACTGCCATCTCGTGACCTTCGTTGGTCTTGGCGTTAGACCGCGCGAGGCAGTTCAGAGCTCCTTTCGAGTAGTAGACCAGAGCATCGTGTTTGTCCGGCAGGTGTGAGATGAACGCGATGTTGCCTTTCGCATCTGCCACCGGATATGGGTCCCCGTTCAGAAGCGGAGCACAATCCTTGGCTGGCGGCATCGGATCGATCGCGCGAACCACCCGATAAGGCGGCGAAACGTTGGGATCTCCAATATAGATGTTCCAGTTGAGTTTTCGCTTCTGGTTGGTGGTTTCACCGCCGAACAGGACCCGCCCGTCCGGCATCATCGAAGGCACGCCGAGTTCCGAGAAGTTTCCGCCATCGGGCGCGGGCAGGCCGATCGCGGTAATCAGCGCGGGCTCGCCATCGCTATCGCTGGCATAGAGGACGCTGGAATTTGAGTTTTCGAGGTCGGCGCTCTCGCCCTGCAAAGTCAGCGCTACCGCATGAGCACTTACCGCGTATCCGAGAAAAATCACGAGTGCCGGGCCGAGTGCCCTTATCTTCATCGCAGTGCTCCCCCGCCCAAATCGGCTTTGGCGATCTTTAGCTACGTAGTTCTTATAGTCGCCGGACGCGCGCAATCGCAATGGGGAAATAACAGCCGTCCTCGTGAGTCGCCGTTGTCCCTCCGGTGAAATTGCCCATTAGCCTAACTTAAACGGTGCCTTTCTATGCCTCGCCTCTCAAGAAAATGGCTCGGGTGCCGGGTCAGCCAGGTCCGGCAACCGTGCTCGCCTGCAGGACCAAGTCGAGGTGCTTGGGCCGTGCTTCGCCGTTTGCGAGAGAGTCGGCGTCGGCAACACACTCGCGCAGCACGCCAACATACCCGCGCGTCATATGAGCCTTACGAAACTCCGGTTTGGTGCGGAGAAGCGCATGCAGCCTGGGCAATCGAAAGAACGGCACACTCGGATACATATGATGCTCGAGGTGATAGTTCACGTTGTTCGGAGCAAGAAAGATCCGCTCGAGGAACGAGGGCAAGGTTGTCCGAGTGCCCGCGTAGGGAGTCCGCGCCGCTCCCAGTGCCGAATGCTCCGCTATGCTCCTGATGCGGAAAATGCAGACCAGGCAAGTGAACAACGGGACAAACCAGTACAGGAACAGCAGATGGGCGGTCCCCGTCCAGAGGGCGATCGCCATAACCGCCGCGTAGTACAGATAGCGAGCCATCAGAAACCCTTTGGAAACGTCGGTGTCGCGCGAGGCGACGGTCCGCAGAAGTTTCACCAAGGCCACCGCGCCGAGGCCGGTCAAGTCGCCCAGCAGCAGGACCGCCATCTCACGCGGACGCTTCGGAAAAACCCAGTTCTGGTCACCTCTCCTGCGTACCCAATCGGGGTCGCGGTCGGTATTCAGGTAGCGGTGATGAGCGAAGTGGTTGGCGCGATATGAACGTGCCGAAATCAAGACGGGCCAGGCCAACACCAGTTCTGACACCCAATCGTTGATTTTTCGGTTCCGACAAAGGCGATAGTGGGTGCCTTCGTGCAGCATGATCATGAGCGAGTGTTGACGCGTCGCAATCACGACGATAGTTGCCAAGTAGAGCCATGGTTCCCAGAATCTTTCACAAGCCCGAATCGCAATCAGGATCAGCATCCACTCGATGATGATGTGTAGAGCGCTTCGTACGGTACTTATTTCCGACAGCTCCATCAGCTCGCGTTTGGTTAGCATGGCCCTTTGTTCTTCCGGCTCCGGGAAGCTCTCCGTGATGGGCAATTCCAAATTCATATTGGTACCTTCCCTTTGACATATCGTGGCCATCTCGCGTGCGGCCACTCTCCATTCTGGAGCAGCGCCGACTTCTATGCGCACGCTTGCATCCCTTGAGATTCACCGTACGCAATCGGGGTCTGAACCTCCCATGCCACCTGCTGCGCGGACGGAACCACAAAGGGACGCAACCGTAGGCCCTTTTTAAAGCGCAGAGTCGCAAACTCATCGTCGGTCTCGACCGGCAGTTGAGACGAGGCTGCTACTAGTTTCTCGAGCGCTTCGTCTCGCAGGATTACCGGCTGCACCCACGGGAAACCCTCTGCAGTTTTGAGATAAATGAATTGGACGGGTCTTCCGAACGGTACAAAACCCATCGCGCGGTAGAACCCCCAATGGTCGGACATGCCCACCGCAAGATAGGCGAGAACCGCCCGCGGATTTCTGCGCGCGATCTGGATCGCGCCGCCGCACCACATCTTCATGCCAGCGCCCGGCGCGAGCGACCAGTGATCGCTACATTCAAAGACGGCACGCTCGGGCCAGTGTGAGAGATCCGGACCCGGGCAGGTTCGCGGAAACATTTCCAAGTCGTGGATTGCCATCCCAGCAATCATGCTTTCGGCCGGACTGCCGCTATCCGGGAAAAGCCCGTACAATTCCGAAGCCGCCAGGCGTGCGCGATTGTCGACCTGTCCATTGGTTACACCCGTGAAATGCGTCAGTTGTTCATCGCGGGCTTGTCGCAGACGCTCCTCAAAGATTCGGCGTTGATAACTTGTGCTCAGTAGCCTTACTTCCATCGACATCTCCTTTTGACAGCGATCCAGGACGTTAAAATTCTTTGACAGCGATCCAGAATGTTAAAATTCGATCCTAAAGAAGCCGATCGTAACGACGTAGCCTGTAAAAAGCACACAGATCCCTCGTATATTTCCCCAGTACTTACAGCGCTCACGATGCGAAGCGAATGCTCCCTTTAGGCTTACTGAGCGAAAGACGACATCGAAAGGTAAGGGCTGATCAAGTTGCCATCAGGCCGTGGTATGAATAAGCTTCGGTGTGTTATATCGTGTCTGGTGGCTACGATGACCGGTAAGAAAAGGGTTTCGAGCTTAGAAGGCTTGCTGAGTGCGATTCTTGCCTCGCCAGCACCACCCGCTGGAGTGCGGGCGCTCGGAATCGGGAATGGCGGCCTTGAGGTTCACTCGCTTACCACAAGAGAGTACGGGCCATCGGTACGCAAAATTTTCGGGCGCGGCGAACTTAAGGAATTGCTTTCCGAAGCGCGGCGTATGGTGTGGCCCCATCTAAACAAGCGCCCACTTCGGTTGGGTTCGGCGCGGGAATTCCGGGAAGCGTGGTCGCCTCTGGGAATAGACTTTAGAATGGCAAAACTGCGATCGCCCAGGGGGATGGCATTGCTGGGGTTCTATGTTGGCAGGAGTCCGGTGTCGAAGCGGCCGTTGATTTGTGTCAATACTGCTCACCATCGGGCCGCAATGAGCGGGGCCTTCGCGCATGAGATGGGGCATCACCTGACTGCCAGAATGTTTGGATTCCACCAGGAGGAAGAGCCGCATCACATGGGATATTCCGGGTATGGATTCCATTTGGATGACCCGCCCGAGCTGGCGGCTGACGTATTCGTGAGTCTCGGCATCTTTCCGCAAAGGGTCGCGCAACAGTGTTTCGAGAAAAGCCGTAGCCCGTCGATTGGAATTGGCGTAACGTCCTCGAACGGTATCGTCGGGGCAGTAGCATACGTGGCAAACAAATATGGGTTCAATGGTGATCCCAATTTGCCGCAGGAAAATCGAGTACAGTATCTAGCCGGAGTGCTTCACTACGCAAAGCTGCGCAAGGCACTGTTCGACGAGTTTCAAATCTAACCTACCTTGCTGAATAAGGATTACGTGAATACAGACAACAAGTTCGGACGAATGTTGAAAGAACAGCGCCAGGGCCATGGACTGACGCAGCGTGAATTGGCGGCGCGCATCGACGTCAAGGCCAGTCATGTGGCTTATCTAGAGACCGGGCAGCGCAAGCCTTCTCTGGCGCTTCTCGGACGGATTGCCGATACCCTGCGCCTCGATCGGCAGAAACTCTTCGTTATGGCTCACCCCGAGGCACGGGCGATGATGCCCCCCTCCAGGCCCCTACGCACCAAAACTCCGAAAGAGGCATGGCGCACGCTGCTCAACGATCGGGCGCTGCTCAACCGCTATCAGGTCACCAAGCGGGAACTTCAAGCGCTCAGGCAACTGAGCATGCTGGGCTACGCGATGACCCGCCGGGAATTCGTCGCGATCGTGACGCTTATCCGCCGCGATCCCGAAGACGAATAGGTGCGGAGTTTCTCCCTGCGCAAAGCGGCTTCCCCCAAGCGTACCGAACACAATCCTCTAGTATGAGCGAGAGCCGCATTACCTTTCCTTGCGGCGACCTGAAACTGGAGGGACTGCTCACGCTGCCGGAGCCTGAAGCTCCGGGCGCGGCGGTGGTGTGCCATCCACATCCGATGTACGGCGGTTCCATGCACAACAATGTAGTTGAAGCTGTACTCGAGGCGCTCTGGCGACGACAGCTTGCCACCCTGCGGTTCAACTTTCGCGGTGTTGGCGACAGCGAAGGGGAGTATGACGGCGGCGAGGGCGAGCTTGACGACGTGCGTGAGGCGGTTGCATTTCTTGCCGGCAAGGCCGGGGTCAAGTCCGTGTTGCTGGCTGGATACTCTTTTGGTGCTTCGGTGTCATTGCGGGCCGGCCTCACCGACCCTGCCGTAGATCGTCTGGTGCTAGTGGCGCTGCCGGTCGCAGGGATGACTGGCCCAGGTGATTCCATCTCCAAACCGGTCCTGCTGGTGTCAGGCGATCGTGACTCCTACTCGCCGCTCGAGCCTCTGCGGACACTCGCCGGTAAACTGGGCAGCCGCGCGCGCCTGGAAATCCTCGCAGGCGCGGACCATTTCTTCGGCGGTTACGAGGCTCGGCTCTCTGCACTCATCGGCGCGGCGCTTGCGGAGCGCTGAACGTCACGACCGTCAGGGTCGCGGAGCGTCTCGGGTCGCTTCCCAGATCGCATAGAACGGGTCGTCCGGGTTCGCTTGCGCCAAATCGATAATCTGCCGAATCGTGGCCTTGAGATCGCCGTGATTCAGTCGCGCAAGAGTCTCGAAATTGTCCAGGTCATGGAAGTAGATGAGGTAGTTGATCAGGACCGCATTGTTGAGCGGCTCCTTGTCGAGATCAAAGCGTTCCAGACCGTTCAGGCCGGGCGCGAGACGCGCATAGTCTGCTTGGATCTGCGCGAAAGCGGCTTCGCGTTGCTGAAGAATTTCTGCCTTGGGGCGGCCGCTCATATAAATCTTGAGCAGCCGCGCCTGCTCACCGAGTAGGAAGCGCGAGAACTTGAGATTGCTCTCCAGCATGGAGCGCGCCTCGGCCGCATCGCGCGAGTCGGCACCCTCAGTCGCTTCGAAGAACTCGACCGCACCCCTCGCGCCGACCCAGGTCGCGGCAGATTCGTCGAACATCACGTGCCCGGGCAGAAAATAGGTGCGGTGAAAGAGTTCGTGGATTATGACGCTAGCCAGTTCCACCCGATCGAGCCGCAAAAGGTTGGACAACAGCGGATCGTCGAAAAAGCCGAGGCTCGAAAATGCTACCGCCGATCGTACCATCGTGTCGTATCCCGCCGTTTCCATCTCGCGTGCTTGCGCCTGGGCTTGGGACTCTTCGAAATAACCGCGATAGGGGACCGAGCCGACCACCGGAAACCACCAGGTGTACGGCCTCAAGGAGTCGCGCGGCGCCGCCATGACCACGTGGACAATCGCTCCCTGATCGACCTGGGCCACCGTGAGGTACGCACCGCCAGTATTGAGTCCCAGTTTATCCGCGGCGAATTCGCGCACCCTGAGGACGGTCTCCAGCTTGGTGCGCAATTGCGGCGAGAGCGGTTGGTCCGAAGCCAGCTCCGCGCTAATCGGCCGTCGGTTCCACAACAGGCGTGCTTCCTCGTAAGCGCCCCGTCCGATATAGCCGATGCCGCATCCCGAAAACGTGAGACTGGCCGTCAGCGCGATAAGAAGGCTGGCTAACGAGCGTGGCCGCAAGCAAGTGGCACCCAAGCGTGCGAGGCGGTCAATCCACCGCTTCACGCGCCGCCTCGTTCGCGACCGCGTACTGCAACTCGAACAGACGATAGTAGAGGCCGCGCTGGGCCAGCAGCTCGAGATGGCTCCCGCTCTCACGCAATACGCCGTTGCTCAGGACCAGTATGCGGTCGGCGCGTTCGATGGTCGAAAGCCGATGCGCGATGACGACCGCGGTGCGTTCGGCAAGCAGCTCGTCGAGGGCGAGCTGAATCAGGCGCTCGGTTTCGCTGTCCACGCTGGAGGTCGCTTCGTCCATTACCAGGATGCGCGGGTTGTAGGCGAGGGCGCGCGCAAACGATAGCAGCTGCCGTTGTCCCACGGACAAGTTCGCACCGCGCTCACGGATGTGCTCGGCGAGTCCCGCCGGCAGGCGGTTCACGAATCGCAGTGCCTGCGCGCGGTCCAATGCCTCCCGGACACGATGCTCGCCGAGGTTGGTCAAACCGAGCCGGATGTTTTCCATCACATCACCGGCGAACAGGAACACATCCTGTTGCACCAGCCCGATCGAACGCCGCAGTCGGTGGAGGTCCCACTCGCGCACATCAACCCCATCGACCAGAATGCGCCCGCCGCTCACATCGTAAAAGCGGTTGAGCAGTTTGATGATTGTGGTCTTGCCCGATCCGGTCGGTCCCACGATTGCGATCTTCTGTCCTGGTTCGACCGCGAAGCTCAAGTCTCTGAGGACGGGCTCCCCCGGACGATATTCGAAATTCACGTGATCGAACACGATGCTGCCCTGCTGCGCGGCCGGGACCCTCGGGGTCGTTGGACTCGCGATGGTATGGGGCTCTTCCATGAGCGCTTCGATGCGCTCCGCCGCGGCCAGCGACGACTGCAGGACGGTGTACTTGTTGGACAGTTCACGGAGCGGCAGAAAGAACATCCGTGCATACTGCATGAAGCCGATCAGGGTCCCGAGGGTGATGGCGCGATGCAGCACTTGACCGCCGCCCGCCCACAAGACCAGGGCGATAGTTATGGAGCCGACCGTGTCCACCGCGGAGAAGAGACCGGTCTCATACACGTTGGCCTTCATCTGGACGTCGCGGCTGCGTACGTTGAGCACGTCGAATTCTGCCCGGCTCGCTCGCTCGTGCGTGAACAGTTGCACTACGGTCATGCCTGCCAACGCTTCCGACAGGTACGCGTTGACCGCCGCGAGCCGTTCGCGAATCTGCCGGTATACGACACGCGCGCGTACGCGAAACAGATTGATGAAGAGCAGCAGCGGAGGAATCGCGACCAGGGCCCACAGCGCCATCCGCGCGCTCTTGAACCACATGATCGCGACGATGCCGGACATCGTCATCAGGTCCATGAACATGGTCAGCGATCCAGCGCCGAACATTTCGTTGATCGCATCTATGTCGGTAGTCATCCGGCTCACCAGCCGTCCCACCGGGGTGCGGTCAAAGAACGACATCGGGAGCCGTTGGACGTGGTTGAAGAGCCCAAGGCGCAGGTCCGAGAGCGAATACTGCGCGACCATCATGGTGAGATAGAACTGGCCGTATGCAGACCCGAACTCTCCACAAACCAGGCAGAGATAAATCGCCGCCATCTTGAGGAGGCTCGGACCGGACGCGCCGAACAGCGCCGTCAGCCATGCCGGCGGCGGCACCCGCCGATGGGCCAGGAATAGATCGATGATCAGCTGAATTATATAAGGCTGCGCCAGCGCGAATGCGGAGTTGAGCGGCATCAGCAGAACCGACAGAAAAAACACTCCGCGATATGGGCGCACGTAGGTCCAGATGAACTTCACGAGCGCGACATCGCGCGGCCGGCGGCCGGTTTGTTCCTGCTTAAGCTGCATGCCTAGTAACTGGAGAGTTCCTCCTCGAGCAGCTGACGGCGGAACAACTCGGCGTAGATTCCATGCCGCGCCATCAGTTCCTGGTGAGTTCCGCGCTCGGCTATTTGGCCATCTTCCAGCACAACGATCTGGTCGGCGTCGCGCACCGTCGAGGCACGATGCGCGACCACGATACTGGTATGGTCGCGCACGCTGGCTTCCAGGTTTTCCAGTACCGCCCGCTCGGTCTCCGTGTCGACGCTGGAAAGGGCATCGTCCAAAACCACCACATTTGATCGATAGTTCAACAGACGCGCGATGGTGGCGCGCTGCTTCTGCCCGCCCGACAGCGCCATCCCGCGCTCGCCCACGATCGTGTCGAGGCCATGTGGAAGTGTGGCGATATCAGGTCCGAGTCCTGCGATGTTGGCGGCCCATTCGATGGCGTCCCTCTTCGCATCGGGCTCCCCGAAGGCGATATTTCGCGCGAGCGTGTCCGAGAACAGCATCGCCTCTTGCGGCACCACGCCAATCGTCTTGCGCAGCGAGTGTAGGGGCACTTCGCGAATGTCACGGCCGTCAAGGAGTATCCTGCCCTCGGTGGGCTCGATCAGGCGCGAGAGCAGCTTGACCATCGTGGATTTGCCCGAGCCGGTCCGACCGACGATCGCCAGCTTGCTACCCGCGGGCACTCGAACCTGGATGTCGCGCAGTGCGTACGGGCGATGGCCGTTCGAAGACGGATCTTCGCGCCCAAAGTAGCTGAAGGAGACGTGGTCCCATTCAATTGCGCCAGCTACCTCTAACCGCTCTTCCCCCTGATCGAGCGCCCCCGGTTGTGGCGGCGCCCAGAACACCTCATCGAGGCGTTTCATCGCGGCCCTGGCCCGCTGATAAATCGAGATCATCCATCCCAGCGAAGTGACGGGCCATGCCATGTAGCCCAGGTAGCCCATGAAGGAAACCAGGTCGCCGATGCGTAGGGTTCCCTGGGTTACCAGCAGTCCACCGTAGGTGAGCACGATCATCACGGCCGCCGCCGAGGTCCCGCGAATCATGGGGACCATGGCACCGCGCAATCGCGCGAGCGCCAATCCCAACTCGTTGTATTCGTCGTTGGCAATTCGAAAGAGTCCAGCCTCATGGTCCTCGAGCGAGTAGGCCTTCACGACGTGGATGCCAGCCAGTGCTTCCTGGACCTTGGCCTCGATCAAGCCCAGGCCCTCCTGGACCTTCAAATTGCGCTGCATCAGCGCTCGCGACAGGCGTTTGATTCCGTAAATCAGCAGAAGGTAAGGGGCCAGCGAGGCGGCAGTTAGTTTGGTGTTGACCCCGAGCATGAAGACGAGCGCGAACACGAAGGTACCCGGCGCATCGATGAACGTGATGAACCCCATGCCGACCAGCATGCGGATCGCGTTGAGGTCGTTGACCATGCGCGACATCAAATCGCCGACCTTATTGCGCTCATAGAAATCCGGCCCGAGCCGGGTCAGATGTTCAAAAAGGTCGTTGCGCAGGTCGTACTCGATGTCGCGGCCGGTGTTGAAGATGACGAAACGCGAAACCCATCGCGCGGTTCCTCCCACCAGTGCCACCGCGATCATCATCAACACGATGCGACCCAGCGTTTCTTCGGCCGGCAACCCCATGCGCGCGAGTGCGCCAAAGGTCTGCGGATGGTGAGCCTGGATGGTGTTGATGGCAGCACCACTTAGATATGAGACGCTCATGCCGCATGCGGAAGCGATCAGGGTGCTGACCATCCCGAACGCGTACCAATTCCAGTAGCGGCCGATGTAGCTGAACAAGCGTTTCATTCGCGTTTTGGAATCTAAATTAGCAGGAATGACCTGCCAGAGAAGTGGGCGCGCGGCGCCCCGGCGGTCAGTGGTCGCCCAGTCCGGGTCAACGCGGACGCTGCGTTTTCAGGCGCCGCTCGTACAACTTCGCGTATTTGAGAAAAACGTAAAACGCGGAGGTGGCCGCGGCATAGAAGCCGCGGATCCCATCGAGAAATCCGCGGCGCACAACATAGAAGACGAAGAATCGCGCTACCGGATTGACTACCATTTTGAGCGGCGTGAACCGAGTGGGTTCGTGTTCCGCTGCGGCGCGAGAACTGAAGCGGTTCATCGTGGTGACGTGGTCGGTGATGTCGCGATAGCTGAAATGCAGGATACGCCCGCGCAGTTTTGTGACCTTGCCGTCGACTACGACCTTGTCGTGAGGATCGCGGCCACCGATGTGCCCGCGCTCGCGGCGGAACAGGCGCACCGGGGTATCGGGTTCGATTCCGCGTAGGTCGTAGCCGCCGAGATGAAAGAGCATTCGCTGGATGCGATAGCCCTCCGCCGCCGACGCTGAGCCGGTTTCACGCAGAATCTCCGCGCCGAGATCGTGAGTTGCCTGCTCGTCCGCGTCCATCAGCAATACCCAGTCTCCAGTCGCGTGGTCGAGCGCCATCTGCTTCTGCATGACGTAGTTGGTAAACTCGTGTTGGAAGACCCGCGCGCCGCATTTTCGTGCTATCTCCACAGTCCGGTCGGTGGAGAAGGAATCCACGACGATCTTTTCCTCGCAGAACCAGGCGCTCTTGAGACACTGTCCGATTAGTTCTTCCTCATTCTTGGTGATTGTTATGAGGGAGATTTTCGGGCGCGCGTCCATCGATCGAGCTTGGAAAGACTTTAGCGTACCCGCTGCTGCGCTCGGCAATCACAGACATGGCAACGGCGCAGCTTCGCTGCGGAGCAGGACGGAAAAAGCCGCGACCTCGGCTGGGCTTGGAGCGCGTAGGACCCGGTTGGAGACCATCGCGGACCGGGACAGCTCACGGTGCGTGTTCCACCTCCTGCATCACCCGCGTGGCAATCGCGTCGAACGCGGCGCTTACCGGGTGACGCGGGTTGCTTGCAACCAGCGGGTTGGACCGGTCGCCTCCTTCGCGTAGCTCGCGGACAATCGGCAGTTCGCCGAGAAAAGGTACCCCCAACTCGGACGCGTAGCGCGCACCGCCACCGTGCGAGAAAATCTCGTGGCGATGCCCGCATTTCCGACACTGGTAGTAGCTCATGTTTTCGACCACGCCGAGGACCGGTACGTTAACCTCGCGGAACATCTCCACGCCCCGCTTCACATCGAGTAGCGCCAGGTCCTGAGGGGTGGTGACCACTACCCCGCCCGCGAGCGCCACGCGCTGGGTGATGGTTAACTGCGCGTCGCCGGTCCCAGGAGGAAGGTCGAGCACCAGGCAGTCGAGTTCCCCCCATTCGACATTAAAGAGAAACTCGGTCTCGAGCTTGGTTACCATCGGTCCGCGCCAGATCACGGCGGTCTCGTCGTTGATAAACAGCGCCATCGAAACGTAACGTATGCCGAATCGCTCGAGTGGGACGATCCTCCGCTCGGCGGTGAGCGCGGGCGGCTTGTCCACCCCCATCATCATCGCCACGCTGGGTCCGTATACGTCCGCGTCCATGAGCCCGATGCGCCATCCGCGTCCGTGCAGCGCCAGTGCCAGGTTTACCGCCACGGTGGATTTGCCGACTCCCCCCTTGCCGCTGGCGACCGCGATGATGTGCCTCACCCCGGGTATCTCGCGCTGCGCGGCGCCAGTCGCGGCGCGCGGTGCGGCTGCGGCGGGCTGCTCAATACGCACTTCCACGGCGGGCACATCGCGCATCGCGCCGACCGCAGTCTTCACGTCGGCGACGATTTTTTGGACCACCTCGGGCTTGGCGGATGCCACCGTCAGCATCACGGTCACGCCCGAGTGCGCGACCTCGATGTCTTTGATCATGCCGAACGACACGATGTCGCGGCTGAATCCCGGGTATTTGACTTTCTTGAGTTCCGATAGAATTTCGTTGGGACTTGGCATTCCGGTTCACGTACCTGAGGCACGACATCCAGCGCCGCGGCGCTATCAATGCCGTCCTGCCATGTTATCATTCCGGGAGTGCCGGAAAAATGACGCGTACGGCGTACTTCGTAGCCGGTCGGAAAGCGATCGCTCCGCAGCGCGCGCTTGCGGCCCAAGTCGGTGCGGGAGCGGCACAACGACACGAAGCCGGTGGCATGGGTGAGCGTCGCTTAAGACTTGCTGGCTGGCCTGGGGTTGTTCCTCCAGGCTTCGGCGAGCGGACCGCAACAACGCCATCGGCAGCGTCTTTTGCAGACCGTATTCTCTAAACCAGCGATGACCCGCGAAGCTAGCACCTCGGTCCCGCTTGCGATTCGGCATGGCCCGCCAGGGCCCCGCCAGGAAGTCGCAACGGCAGTCGCCGACCTGAGTCGAGGTCTCAGCCGCATGGTGGGCAGCAAGGTCGCGGTACAGGAAGACGCCCAAATCGACGGTCGTGAAATATGCCTCACTCTGGACGACGCGCAACCGCCCCATCAAAGTCACCCCGATTCTCTCGGCGGCGATTCATTCTCGATCTCCCGGCCGAGCGATCGGTCGGTCTCGATCCGGTCGGCAAGTGAGCGCGGCCTGATTCACGGCGCGGCCAGCCTGCTGGTGCAGCTGGG
>DASXMJ010000004.1 GCA_036495685.1 Candidatus Binataceae bacterium
TGTGGTGGCGGCGGAGGGACTCGAACCCACGACTCTGCGGATATGAGCCGCATGCTCTGACCAACTGAGCTACGCCGCCACCGGAGAACCGCTAAGACTAGCCTGACTGAAAGGACCGCGAAAGGGTTCTCAGCGCAGCGGAATCGCACGCGATTTCACCTGGCGGCTGCCGCGGTCGACCTGATAGAGCGCCCCTTCGGTGAACTCCACGCAGGTCAGCTTGCCGCCATAAACCAGACCCGTATCGATTCCAAGCTTGTACGGAAGATCGATCATCACCCCCCGCATCGGCGTGTGCCCAAACACGACCGTGGCGTCGATTCGGTGCGGATTGAAGATGAATTCCTGCCTGATCCAGAGCATGTCCTCGGTCTGCTGTTCTTCGAGTTGCAGCAGCGGCGAGATACCCGCGTGTACGAACAAATACGGCGGACGCAGGTAGTTGACGCTGAGCCGTTTGTAGAAATCCACATGGCGCGGCGGAATGTGGTGGATCGCGTGGGGCAGATCGTCTTCCTTGAGACCGTAGCTTTCCATTGTCGTCACGCCGCCGTTGAACAGAAACGACTCACCGTAGTGACCCGGCAATCCCAGGAACGAAAGCATCATGTCTTCGTGATTCCCCTTCAGGAACACCGTCTCGGCTTTGGTTCTCTCGAGGTCGAGCGCAAGCTCGATCACGTCACAGGAGGCCGGCCCGCGATCCACGTAATCACCGACGAATACCACCGTATCCCCGTCCTTCGGCGCGATCGCGTTGAGGATCGATTCCAGTTCGTCGACGCATCCGTGAATATCGCCGATCGCATACAGCCGGCCCGAAGATTTATGTCGCTTGTCAGACACGGGTTTCAAGCTTGGTGGTCAATCCTCGCCGTCATTCCCGGCGGATAGAAGCGCGCGGATGGCTTCGGGATCGCCCAGCAGATGATGCATGGCGCTGTACGGATTGACCCGTCCCGCTCCCACTTCCTTCATGATCTCCGGAGCTCGGCCGTCTTTGAGCGCGCGTCCGGCGCGTTCGTCCAGCTCTGCGGTGAAAATTTCCACGAACTCCCGCCGCCGCCGCTCGGCTTCGCGTTCCCCATCAACATGTTCGGCTAGATACTGACGATGTTTGTCTATCGCGCTCACCAGCAAATCGATCCCTTTGTCAGCGGCGGCCTGCGTCATGATCACTGGGGGGCGCCATTCCGTGCCGGCCGGTCGCAGATGCACGTTCAGCTCGAGCTCCGCCTTGATTCGATCCGCGCCTTCGCGGTCGGCCTTGTTGACCACGAACACGTCGGCGATCTCATTGAGTCCGGCCTTCATCACCTGCACCGAGTCTCCGCCTTCTGGTACCGTCACCACCACGGTGGTATCTGCCAGGTCCATGACCGACAGCTCGGTCTGCCCAACGCCGACCGTTTCGATCACGATTACATCGTGACCGAACGCATCGAGCAGTTTCACGATCTCACGCGCGGCGCGGCTCAGTCCGCCATGGCTGCCGCGCGACGAGAGGCTCCGGATATAGACGGAGGAATCCTTATAGTGATCTGTCATCCGCACCCGGTCGCCGAGCACCGCGCCGCCTGAAAACGGACTCGATGGATCGATCGCCAGGACCGCGACTCGTTTTCCGAGCGCACGGTACTTGACGATCAGCCGGTTGACCAGCGTCGATTTGCCCGCGCCCGGAGGCCCGGTGATCCCGATGACCTGGGCGTGGCCGGATAAGGGGTAGATTCGTTCGATGATCGCGCTGGTTTCCGGTGCGCGGTTTTCTACCAGCGTGATCAGCCGGGCCAGCGCGTTGCGATCGTGATTGGCGAATTGCTCCAGGCGCTGTTCCAGCCGGGAATTGACTGGGCGAGTCGTCGAATGTCGGGAGGTTTCTGGAGCGCGCGCAGACATTGTATACGGTCCGTTTGATCATAGCTGCACGAGTCGAAGACAAGCAACGCTCTATGCCCCCGCGCCGACGGCGTTGTGTTCGCCGTTCCGGCGCTTTAGTCTGGTTGTCTGATGAAGCCGCCGGATCTCTATACCGATTGGAAGGTAGTTGCCGGAATCGCGCTGGTTATCCTGGGTGCCAGCAACTGGTTCATCGGGCTCAGCCGCACGCGGCAATACGGGCAGATGATGGCGGCGGCGGAGGATGCGGCGGCGGCGACCGATTATCGCAGTTTTGATGAACTCGATGCGGGTACCGGGCCCGCGGTTATTGAGCCACTCACGCCGCGTGAACGTCAGCTCTCATACGCGACCGCGCGGGTGGACTTTTATCACGCGACGTTTCTCACCGGCCAGGTACTGGTCCTCGCGGGTGTCCTCCTTGCGCTGATCGGATTCATTTCGGTGATCCAACGCGACGCGCGCTCTTCGCTGCGCCGCGCGAATTCACCCGGCCCCAGATCGGACGACTGAGGGTCGCCGCCGTCGATGGTCAAGCTTCTCGCCGAGCTCGCTCCGGGAAAGATCAACTTGTGCCTCCAGGTGACCGGCAAACGCGCCGACGGATATCACGAACTGGATTCGATTTTCCTGCCGATCGCATGGAGCGACATCGTTTCCATCTCGACCCGCCCTTCGGACGAGCCACGCGTGAGTCTGCGTTGTGATGAGGCCGCGCTACACGATTCGCAATCCAACCTGGCTTCCCGCGCAGCCGCCGCGTTCATGGGCGAATTCGGTATCGCGGCCGAAGTGCTAGTCGATCTGCGCAAACGAATCCCTATGGGCGCGGGCCTCGGCGGGGGATCGAGCGATGCGGGAACGGTGCTGCGAGCGATGGCCACAATCTTCGGCATCTCATCTCCGCCGCGCCTAGCTGCGGTCGCGCTTCAGCTCGGCGCGGACGTGCCATTTTTCCTCGAGCCGGGACCGGCTCGCGTACGCGGCATAGGTGAGGTTATCGAACCGCTGTCCACGACGGTGCGACTCAACCTGGTCATCGCAGTGCCTAACGTGAAAGTGCCGACCGCAAAAGTCTTCGCGGCGTTAAGGCACGATGGCTGGAGCGGTCCGCTCGCTGACTCCGCAATATCATCCATCCGCTCGGGAAAGATCTCCGCGACTTCGGTGACCAACGATCTTGCAAAACCGGCGATGGCATTGTTTCCGGACATCGCCAAGCTTAAAGCGTTACTTGAAGAAGAAGGAGCGCGAGTCGCCGGCATGTCCGGCAGCGGCGGCGCGGTTTTCGGACTCTACCGTGATGCGCTGACCGCCGAAGCTGCCGCGCTTCGGATTCGTGCTCGTGCGCCCGACGCTTTGGTCCGGTCGGTCGCGACTACCAGCCTTGCAGAGCTGCACAATTCCGCTTTTTCCACCGAGGTACTTAGTTCCTGTTGATGCGACCCGCGCGTGCGCATTGACAGGTAAAATAGGCCTCAATAACATCGCAATCCCGCATATTAGTCGCGGCTTACGCGGGTTTTCCGGGCACGAACTAG
>DASXMJ010000005.1 GCA_036495685.1 Candidatus Binataceae bacterium
ATCCAACTATAAGCGAACAGATGACCATGGGCGCGAACCTCGCGCCGCGGTGAACAGATGAGAGTCGAGCAAGCGATGTTTGGTGCGGGCTGCTTCTGGAGCGTCGAGGAGGCATTTCGCCAGGTGCCGGGCGTGGTGAACGTAGCCGTCGGCTACAGCGGCGGGACGGTCCTGAATCCGACCTATCGGATGGTCTGTAGCGATCGCACGGGTCACGCCGAAGTGGTGTGCGTTGAGTACGATGCAGAGCAGGTTTCCTACGATGATCTGCTGAATGTGTTCTGGCAGATCCACGACCCTACCACGCTAAATCGGCAAGGCGTCGACTTCGGATCGCAATACCGTTCGGCGATTTTTTTCTATGGCGACGAGCAGCGCGCCTGCGCCGAAGCATCCAAGAAAGAACTTCAGCATTCGGGCCGTTTTGGTCGTCCGATCGTCACCGAAATATCGCCTGCAGGCGCATTCTACCGCGCCGAGGAATATCATCAGCGCTACCTCGAGAAAGCCGGGCTGTCGGAGGGATGCGGTTTCAACGGTTGCGGCGGGAAGATCGTGCGCAAAGCATTGCGCCACGGCTGACCCTTCCAACCCGACTCGCCAAGGGACACGAGCATCGTGGTGTCCTCGGATCATGGCGGGATGAACTTGTCTGTGTATGCCTGCCGATTCTCCAGAAACAGCTGAAGGCGCGGCGAGTGCGCCGGCGCATTCGCGGGACCGCCTGACCTCGGTAGCGGCCCGCTTTCAAGCCGTAGCTTTGCGGCGCGCGCTGATCGTAGGCGTGCTGGTTCTGCTGGTGATGGTCGGGCTGTTCCTGTCGAATTTCGCGGTCAACAAAGCGCTTGGGTACTGGGAGCTGATGTTTCCAGTTTTCGGTGTCGCATGCGTGTGGCACGAGCTGGCCGACGGCGCTGCGTATGTCAAGCCGCTATGGCGCGTACTGCTGCGTCAGTTTTTCCACTGGATGTTTCCGATTGTCGCGGTGCGGGTTCTGTTCCTCCAGCATGCGCGCGGCGAGATGTCCGCCGATTCGGTCGCGCTTGTGGTCCTGGTCTTGCTCGCGCTCACTTGCTTCCTCGCTGGAATACACTTCGACAACAGCTTCGTGTGGGTCAGCTTGGTCCTAGTCGCGGCAGCAATTGTAGGGACCGAGGTCGAGACCTATTTGTGGCTGATCGCGGTTCTGGGGGCCGTCGCTCTCGCGCTGGCGGTGCTTTCGAGCGTGTTGCTCCGCAGACGCGGGGGCGCTGCAAACGCACCCTCCGGCTGATGATGCGCCACACCGAGCTAATTTCCGCGTCCCGACGGCCGGCATTTAAGGGCAGGCCAAGGTGGTGTACAAGGCTTGTTAAGAGGTTGATTCCAAGCTGTCAATTTCGTGTTTCCTCTAGCGATTTTGGCTGTTATCGGCTTGACGTGCGCTGATATAGGCTAATATAGAGAGTCAGGCCAAGAATGAGCCGCTATAACGAATACCGACGGGATGTCCTCGAGGTCAGCCGGAGACTGTCAGAGGGCGGATATTTCGGCACCAAGTCAGGTACCGCCGGGAACGTCTCGGTGCTGGTCGAAGGCGAAGAAGTGATTGCGATCACTCCGACCGCCATGCGTTACGACTTGATGCGGCCGGAGGACATCTGCGTCATCGATTTCCACCTCCAGCGCATAGAAGGTTCCCACCAACCTTCGATAGAGTCGCCGATGCATATCGCAGCCTACCAGGTGCGTCGCGACGTCAACGCGATCATCCACACCCATCAGGTCTACGCCAGCTCGATCAGCATCCTGAACCTCCCAATTCCGCCGCTGTTCGATGAAGTGACGCTCGCAATCGGCGATATCGTTGATGTAATTCCGTACGCGCTCTCCGGCACGCGCGAACTGCATGAGGCGGTCGCGCGCAAACTCGCCAATCGGTGCCACTGCTACCTGGTCCAGAACCACGGAGCGCTGTGCGTGGGTGAGGACCTGGAGAACACCTTCACCTATGTCGAGTTACTCGAGAAAATCTCGGTTGTGTATTCGCACGCGCTGGCCAGCGGCAAACCGATCAGCACTCTGCCCCGACCGGTAGTCGAGAAACTCGTCGCTTCAATGCTCGCGCGGCAGGACATCGAAATCGAACGCAAGGACGCGCTCACGAGAAGGGCCGCTGCGCGGCGCGCCTGAGACGTGCTGGGGTTGCGCTCAACCGTCGCCCTCTAAATGAGGCGGTGGCGATCGACGTTTTAGCCACCGTGCCTGGAGTCGCGTGAAGCTGGTTGCCGGAATTGACGTGGGCGGGACCAACACCGACGCGGTGCTGGTTGGCGATACGCAAATAGTTGGGTGGGCGAAAGTCCCCACCACCGCGGATGTCTACAGCGGGATCGTTGCCGCGCTCAAAAAAATCGGTGGCGCGGCCAGCGCAAGCCGCGTCCACATTGGGACGACGGCGTTCACCAACGCGCTGGTCGAACGGCGCGAACTCGCACCCACTGCCGCGATTCGTGCCGGAAAGCCAGTCTCCGAATCGCTGCCACCCATGACCGATTGGCCCGACGATCTGCGAGCTGCGGTTTCCAACCAGAGCTACTTCGTCAGTGGAGGACGCGAATACGACGGGCGTCCAATCGGAACGCTGAATCGACAGGAGCTCGCGGAGATCGCGCGGCGGCTCAGCGCGACCGAAACCACGCAGGCCGCGGTGACGTCCGTCTTCGGAACTTCGTACCCCGACGATGAGGTACGGATTGCCGAATGGCTGGTAGCCGAAAACCCCAGGCTGCAGGTTTCGCTCTCGCACCGGATTGGCCGGTTTGGAATTCTCGAACGCGAGAACGCCACGCTGCTCAACGCGATGCTGCGGCCCCTGGCGGCGCGAACCCTCGCCGCGTACCAGGCGGCGGTACCCGCCAATCTTTTCGTCAGCCAGAACGATGGAACCGTGGCCCGCGCGAGTCGCGCGGTCGAGGCCCCGATTTTCACGGTGGCTTCAGGACCGACCAACAGCCTGCGCGGAGCCGCAATCCTGGCGTCGTCACAGGAGGCGTGCGTGCTGGACGTGGGCGGAACTACCACTGATGCAGGCGTGGTGCATCTTGGCTATCCGCAACCGGCCGGCCTGGATCTCGCAGTCGGCGGAGTGCGGACCAATTTTCGGATGCCGGATCTTTGCTCGGTCGGGATCGGCGGCGGCAGCCTGGTCGACTTGGAAACCGGCGAGGTCGGGCCACGGAGCGTGGGGTTTCGCTTGACCGAGGAAGCGATGGTGTTTGGCGGTGCAACCCTGACGCTTACCGACGTAGCAGTGGCCGCCGGCCGAATCCGGTTGGGCGACCGCTCCCGCGTGGCACATCTGGGAGCCGAAACAATCGCTCGCGTGGACCAGCGCTTGCGTGTACGCCTCGAGCGGTTGCTGGAGAATTTTGAGCGTGCCGGGCGCAACCTTCCGATCATCCTGGTAGGCGGAGGGGCGCCGCTCATCGAGGCGCTGCTGCGTGACCTTGGCCGGAAAGTGTTGTGCCCGGAACGTGCCGATGTTGCCAACGCCTATGGAGCTGCCATGGCGCAAGTCGGCGGAGAAGCCGACCTGACATTTTCTTCAACAGCAATTTCGCGTCCGGAAGCTCTCGCCCGCGCTGAACGTGAAGCGCATCGGCGCGCCGCTGATGCCGGTGCCGCGCCGGACACGGTTACCACGGTCGAGCTCGAAGATGCAGCGTTCTCCTACCTGGCGAGCGACGCGATTCGGGTTCGGGCGCGCGCCGTCGGCGATATCGAGGACCAGGCTCAATGAGCTACGCGATTCACAGGTCCGATGTATCGGCTCTGGCGCTGGGCTCGGCGGTGCTCGGATGCGGCGGGGGTGGCAATTCCTACTATGGTCAACTGGTCGCGCGACGCCTCCTGAGCGAAGAGACGGAGGTTCGGGTCATCGATGTCAATGACATGGAACCCGGCTCCTTCGCCATCAGCCCGGCCGCGGTAGGCGCTACCCTGGTAGCGTTGGAGAAGCCGCCGAGTCTGATTGCCTTGCGCGCCGGCCTCGATGCGGTCACCCCAGCGCTCAAGGGCCGGCTGACGGCATTCTTCGCCGGTGAGATCGGCGGCTTGCAGTGCATCTTTCCGCTACTGGCCGCGGCCCAAGCCGGATTGCCACTGCTGGACGGCGACGGGATGGGCCGCGCGTTTCCGGAGCTGCAGATGACGACCTTCTCTATCTACGGGACGACGCGGGGGCTACCCCACGCGCTCAGCAGCGACCGCGGCATTCTGCCCCTTCCGCCAATCAACCACCCCGACCCTGCGGGCTCATCAGGCGAACCACCCGGAATCCACTTTGAGCGTGCGGTCCGCAAAGTGTGTACCGAAGAAGGCGGGTTGATCTATCTGACCGCGGTTTTCGATCAAGAGTCCTTAAGCCGCACACTGGTGCGCGGCTCCATCTCGCTCGCGCTGCGAATCGGGCGCGCCGTGGAATCCGCGCGCGCGAGCGCCACGGATCCGATCCGCGCCATCATCGATGCCGCCGATGGAAAACCGCTCCTGGTGGGCAAGGTAGTCGACGTCGAAAGGCAGTTCCGCGCCGGACACGACTGGGGAACCGTGCGCGTGGAAGGGGTGGACGAGGACCGCGGTCATCGAGCGGAAATCGCGTTCAAGAATGAATATCTGATCGTAAAGCTGGACGATGAGGTCGTCTTAACCGTTCCCGACCTCATTGCTCTGGTTGAGACCGAGTCCGGCACTCCGGTCAGCACCGACATCCTGAGACCGGGACTGCGTGTCACGGTCCTGGCCCTGCCGGCCTCTCCATTGCTCACGACTCCAATCGCACTCAAATCGGTCGGACCGAGTGCGTTCGGCTACGATCTTCCTTACATATCTTTTCGATCCGCTTAGAAGCACGGGTCGCCTTTGTTGTGTTCCCGGAGCGCGCCCTCGCCCGCGCGTTTGTACCAACCGACAATGCTCTCCGCACGTGGTCCCTTGCTGGCATGCGGTTCGATCATGGATGCCTCCAGTCTGCGTACTCTCAAACCGCATTTTGAAGCAGGATGAGAAAAGCGCCGAAACGCGGCGGCGTCTGCTCGAAGCCGCGATCCTATGTGTGATCGAACGCGGGTACGCTAACACCACTGGTTTGGGGATCGCGGAGCGCGCGGAATTGTCGCGCGACGCTCAGCTCTACCACTTTCCGACCAAGGAGGATTTGTCGCCAAGGCGGTCGAGCAACTGAGTGAACTGCTGTCGAACGAGATGCGGCAGAAGGTGGAACAGCTCCCGGTCGAAGCGGACCGGCGTTCCATGGCGATCGACCTCATTTGGGAAACCGTTAACGGCCCGCTTTACCAAGCCTGGCTAGAACTGGTGATTGCCAGCCGCACCGACGCCTACCTCCGCAATTCTATCCGCGCGCTTTTATACTCGTCTCAGCGAATCCGTAGAAAGGATGCCAAGGGGCCTGTTCGAGCCTTTCGCTTCGAGCCTTCCGAACCAGGATCTCTTCCCGGTCATGCTCGCCCTTATTATGGAAGGATTGGCGATCGGCGGGGAGGTGGGTGAGCAGCGAGTCATCGAACAGGTCCTGGACGCGGCCAAGATCATCTGCGGGGCGCTGTTCACTCCTCGATCGGCGGGGTAGCCCCCGAATTCGGCCCCGCGTGCGCTGTCGCATCCACCGGGGAAGATCTAATCTTCATTGCGACCATCTTTCTTAACAGTTGGGTACGGATTTCGGT
>DASXMJ010000006.1 GCA_036495685.1 Candidatus Binataceae bacterium
TGGCCCAGCGCTGCGGCGTGCCAGTGCTTCCGGGCACGGCCGGGCCCACGAGCCTGGATGACGCGAAGGCGTTTTTTCACTCCGCAAGCGCAAACCCAGTGGTCATCAAGGCCGTGGCCGGCGGAGGCGGGCGGGGGATACGCGTGGTGCGCAGGCTCGACGAACTTGAAGCCGCTTACACCCGCTGTCAGTCGGAAGCGCGCGCAGCGTTCGGAAACCCCGACGTTTACCTCGAGCGCCTGATGCCGATGGCACGCCACGTCGAGGTGCAAATTCTTGGCGACCACGCGGGTCAGGTGACGCATTTGTGGGAACGGGAGTGCACCATCCAGCGCCGCCACCAGAAGCTGATAGAAATTGCCCCGAGCCCGGGAATCTCTGAAGCGCTGCGCCACAAACTGGTTGAGGCTGCGATTAAGATCGCGCAGAGCGTGCGCTACGCGACGCTGGGAACCTTTGAGTTCCTGGTCGGCCCCGACGGCGAGGACTTCGCGTTCATCGAAGCGAATCCCCGCCTCCAGGTCGAGCATACCGTTACTGAGGAAGTGACCGGCGTCGATCTCGTCAAGGCGCAGCTCGAACTCGCCTTCGGGCGTTCGCTACAAGACCTCGACCTGGCCCCCGGCGAGGAGCTGCGGCCGCGCGGCTATGCGATCGAGCTCCGCATCAATGCGGAATCCATGGCACCCGACGGCGGCGCTCACCCCTCGAGCGGTACCATCACGGTATTCGAGCCACCCTCGGGCACGGGTCTCCGCGTCGACACCTGCGCCTACGCCGGCTACGCGACCAATCCGCGATTCGATTCGATGATCGCCAAACTAATCGCGCATTCGCCATCGACGGACTTCGGCGCTGCCCTGCGCAAGGCGGCGCGGGCACTGAGCCAGTTTCGAATCGAGGGCGTGCCCAACAACCTCGCGTTTCTGCAAGCCATACTCGGACATCCGGCCTTCACCGCCAACCACCTCCATACCGGTTTCGTCGAAGAACACGTTGCCGACCTGATCGCAGCGGCCAAGTCGCCTCCGCGCCGAAGGTTCTTCGAGGCACAGAGTTCCCGCCCACTGGTCGGAGCGCGGATCGACACGCGCGATCCCCTGGCGGTCCTCGAGCACGGAAAAACCGGTACCAACGACTCGGCGCCGGCAGCAGCCAACCCGGCGTTGTTTGACCCAGCCGGCCCGGAGGCGGTGGGGCCCGATGGTACGACGGCCATCAGGGCGCCGATGCAGGGAACTATCGTCTCGGTCGAGGTGAACGAGGGTGAGGCGGTGACGAGTGGTCAGCAGCTCATCGTGATCGAAGCCATGAAAATGGAACACGTGATCGCGGCACCGTTGAGCGGAGTGGTGCGGACAGTCGCGGTAACCAGGGGCGACACGGTCCCGGAAGGCTGCGCGCTACTCTTCATCGAAGCAGCAGAGGTTGACGCCGCCAGCTCCGCAAAGTCCACGAGCGTTGACCTGGAGTACGTGCGTCCCGACCTGGCTGAAGTCATGGAGCGACACGAGCTGACCCTGGATGCGGCCCGGCCCGAATCGGTCGCGCGGCGGCGCAAGACCGGACAGCGCACCGCCCGCGAGAACGTCGAGGATCTTTGCGATCCCGGATCTTTCGTCGAATACGGGGCGCTCGCTATCGCCGCCCAGCGCCGCCGGCGAACCGTGGAAGACCTTGTCAAGAACACCCCCGCCGATGGGTTCATCACCGGTCATGCGACCATCAATGCCGACAAGTTCGGCTCCGAGCGCGGTCACTGCGTGGTGATGGCCTACGACTTCACGGTGCTGGCCGGCACCCAGGGCCATCTCAACCATCGCAAGACCGATCGCATGATCGAATTTGCACGCGAGTTCCGCCTGCCGGTGGTGCTCTTCGCCGAGGGCGGCGGGGGACGGCCCGGGGACACGGACGGTCACTTTCACACCCGCACGTTCTACGATTTTCCGAAACTGAGCGCGCTGGTGCCGTTGGTCGGAATCGTTTCCGGACGATGCTACGCCGGCAACGCTTCGTTGCTCGGATGCTGCGACGTGGTCATCGCGAGCCGCGACTCCAATATCGGCATGGGCGGACCGGCCATGATCGAGAGCGGTGGCCTGGGAATTTTTCGCCCCGAGCAGATCGGTCCCGTCGATGTGCAGGTCCCCAGCGGCGTCATTGATGTCCTGGTTGCGGACGAGGCCGAGGCGGTTAAAGTAGCGCGCAAGTACCTCGCTTACTTCCAGGGATCGTTCGACGAATTCGCATGCGCCGATCAGCGGTTGCTGCGGAGCGCCATTCCCGAAAACCGGCTGCGCGGCTACGACCTTCGTACCGTGATCAAGACCCTGGCGGACCAGGATTCGGTGCTCGAACTGCGACCCCATTTCGGCCGCACCACCATCACCGCGTTGGTCAGAATCGAAGGTCGCGCGCTGGGCGTGGTGGCCAACAATCCGATGCACCTGGCAGGCGCAATCGACAGCGACGGTGCCGACAAGGCATCTCGCTTCATCACGCTTTGCGACGCATTCGATATTCCTCTGATCTACCTGTGCGACACCCCCGGGATCATGGTGGGGCCCGAGGTGGAGAAGACCGCCCTGGTGCGACATTCGTCGCGAATGTTCCTGGCCGGTGCCAATGTCAGCGTGCCGTTCCTCACGATTGTCCTACGCAAGGCGTATGGACTGGGCGCGAATGCAATGCAGGGTGGCGCGCCCGATACCCCCCGGGCGATGATCGCGTGGCCGACCGGCGAGTTCGGACCGATGGCGCTGGAAGGTGCGGCTAAGCTCGGCTACCGCAAAGAGTTGGCGGCGATCGCGGATCCGGTCGAACGCAAGAAAACCTTCGACGAGATGGTCGCGAAGATGTATCGCGGGGGAAAAGCGCTCAACAACGCGATGCACTTTTTCCTCGACGATGTAATCGATCCCGCCGACACCCGGCGCTGGATAACCGCGACCCTGCGCTCGACCCCGCCCCCCAAGCCGCGCGCTACGAAAAAGTATCCGTTCATCGACAGCTGGTGATCGTGCGAGACCAGGCGAATTTCTTTGTTAAGAGGGTCCTGGCGCGGGTGTGCGCCCGAAGCGCACACCCTGCAGGTCGCGTCACTTGCGGAAAGTGAGGAACCTACCTCATGAGCAATCTCGAACCACCAATCGTGGCAATTATCGGAGTCGGCGAAATGGGTGCCGCGGTGGCGCAGCGACTACGTTTGAGCGGCGCACATGTGCGGGTGTGCGTAAAAGGTCGCAGCCCGGAGAGCGAACGGCGCGCGCGTCGGGCGGGAGTCGAGATCGTCAACGATGATGCCGTGCTGGTCAGCGGTGCGGACTTCGTGCTGTCAATCGTTCCGCCCGGGGTCGCTGTTCAGGTCGCCGAGCAATATCGGACGTCGTTTGCCAGCGCCGCGAGGGAAGCCATTTTCGCCGATTGCAACGCGATTGCTCCATCAACCACACGCCGCATCGGCGAGGTACTCGCCGGATGCGCTTGCCGGTATGTCGACGCGGGGATAATCGGGGGCCCGCCTCCTCAGGACCTAAGTAAGCCTGGTCCACGCTTCTACGCCTCGGGCACCGACGCACCTCGCTTGGGGGAGTTGAACGAGTTTGGACTCGATGTGGCGGTTCTGGACGGCCCGATCGGCGCGGCTTCCGGGCTTAAAATGAGCTACGCCGGACTGACCAAGGGAATCACCGCGCTGGGAACGGCGATGGTCGCGGCGGCCATGCGCGATGGCCTGGGCGAAGCGCTGCGCAGCGAGCTCGCCCGCACCCAGCCGCAGATCTTGCGTCGCATAGGGCAGTCGGTTCCGGCAATGTTTCCCAAGGCCCATCGCTGGGTTGCGGAGATGGAAGAAATCGCCGCGTTTCTCGGCGATGACGATCGTGGCGCGATGATCTATCGGGGCGCCGCTCGCCTGTACCAGCGCATGGCCGAAGAGGGCGGGCATCCCGACGCGGCGGAAGGACTGCGAGCATTGGTCGACTTCTGCTCCGCGGCGCTAGCTTCGCCACCAGCTAAGTAAAGTCCGCGGCCGGTTGGTCGACGCTCGTCGATCCTCCAAGGGCCGCACGCCTTCTCAACACTGCCTTAGGGGGAAGCGCACGCGCGGACCGGTGCAACGCCGGTGACGCTGGCCAGTCGATTTCAAAAGGCTATTGCGCGCTTGACAGATCGGTCCTCTGGGCGTATTTAACCAATAGGTTATTTAACGAGTGGGTTCAGCACGCGGAGAACTCTTACCATGGAAGACCAGCACTGTTGCGCAGCCAGGCCGCGCCACTCGGCATTGAGGGGGCACCTTGGCGGGTTAGTCGGGTGGGTCGGCTCCGCAGCCGGCTTGGCCCTGATGCCCAAGTGTCCTGTCTGCATCGCCGCTTACCTCGCGCTCGGAACGGGCGTAGGAATTTCCATATCGGCCGCAGCACACCTGAGAACGGCGTTAATATTTGTGGGCATCACCTTGCTGATTGGTTTCACCATGGGACTGCTGCGGGGTTCTCTTCTTTTGAGGCACTTACGCTTTCGTGCCTGAGGACGAGGGGACCATGCGAACTCACCTGGGTATTCGTTTTGAAATATGGACCGGACAGCAGAGCTGGTTCTGGCGGTTCTCCGATCCCAGTCGTGCGGGAGGCTCGATCGGCGCTGCCGCTACCGAGACCGATGCTGTCCGGGAGGCGTGCCTGGCTATCGAGGAGATGCATGCCGAGCAGGCCGTGCGCCTGGGTTGCGCGGCTAAAGTGCCCTCGATGAAAGCACTCAAGGAGTTCGAATCCACGGTGATCGGTTGGCATTTGTCGCTCACCAGGCTCGAGCACTACTTGGCGCACATTAACTGCCCCAGCGCATAGATCGGCAACGAGGACCAAGTCGAAAGCACGTAACCTCAAGGAGATTTTTATGGCCGCAGGACTCAGTGCCGGCGCGGAGCCGGCGGATCGAGTACTCGTTATCACGCGCGTCTTGGATGCGCCGCGGAGCCTGGTTTTCAAGGCCTGGACCGATCGCGATCATCTGGCGCACTGGTTCGGTCCCCGGAGTTTCGAACTGACCTTCTGCAAAATGGATTTGCGTCCCGGCGGTTCGTATCGCTTCGGCATGCATTCGGCGGAGGGTACCGACCATTGGCTGCAAGGGACCTATCAGGAAATCGTGGAGCCGGAGAAACTGGTCTGCACGTATGCCTGGGCCGATGCGAACGGTAATGCGACCCGTCCCGAGACCGTGCTCGCGCTGACCTTCGCCGAGCAGGACGGGAAAACCACCATGACCTTGCGGCAGTCGGTATTCGAATCGGTCAGCGCCTGCGACATGCACCGCCAGGGCTGGACCAGCTCTCTCGATCGTCTGGCCGAGTTTGTGACCAAGGCTTGAGTATTCATCCCCAAGCGAGAGTACAGCGATGGAAACCCCACAACAGTACTATCTGGGCCATGGACCGATGACCGCAAAGGGAGCGCGCTTTGCGGAACTAAGCGCGCTGCCGACCGACCTGGGCCAACTGTGTGATGCCATCGAGGGCGTGCTCATCCACAGTGACCTGACGGCGTGGCTCTATGACGTGAAACTGCCCGAGGTGCGTCTGAACGAAAAGCACATCCGCCCGCTCGCGCAGACGCTCACCCAGATCCGCGAACTCGTGCCGAAGCCGCTGACCGTCCGGCGCGAACCCAAAGATCGCGTGACGGGCGTGTGCCGGCATTTCACCCAATTACTCTGCACGGCGCTGCGCAACCAGGGCATCCCAGCGCGGGCGCGGGTCGGGTTCGGGTCCTACTTCAACCCCGGCAAGTTCGAGGACCACTGGGTCGGAGAATACTGGAACGCCGCAGACCAGCGCTGGATTCTGGTAGATGCGCAACTCGACGCCGTGCAGCGCAAGGCCTTCAAGGTCGATTTCGACCCGCGTGACGTGCCCCGCAACCGTTTCATCATCGCGGGTGACGCGTGGCAGCAGTGCCGCTCGGGGCGCGCGGATCCCACCGCCTTCGGGCTCTCCCCCATCAACCTGAAAGGCTTGTGGTTCATCGCGGGCAACATTCTGCGCGACCTTGCAGCGCTCAATCGGATGGAACTGCTCCCGTGGGACGTGTGGGGTATGATGCCCCGCACCGACGCCGACCTCACTCCGGAACAGTTGGCGCTGCTCGACAAGCTCGCGGCCCTGACCATGGCAAGCGATGAAGCGCTGCCCGAACTCCGCCGACTCTACGAATCCGACGAGCGCCTGCGCGTCCCGACTACGGTATTCAACGCACTGCGCAACGCGCCCGAAAACATCGGGGTATAGGCGTCTCTTCCCGAACCGCACAGGAGCTGACGATGGGCACGACCGGTTTTTCGAGGTCGCGGCTTGAGCGGATGCACGAGCTGTTAACCGGACATGTGGAGCGCGAAGAGCTGCCTGGGCTGGTTGCACTCGTCAGTCGTCGCGACCAGGTTCACGTGGAGACGCTCGGCACTCTTTCGTTTGGCCATCAGGCGGTGATGAAGCGCGATACGAACTTTCGCATCGCCTCGCTGAGCAAGGTCATAACCGCCGTGGCTGCGATGACCCTGGTCGAGGAATGCAAGCTGCGGCTCGACGATTCCATCGATCCGTGGCTCCCGGAACTTGCCAATCGTCGAGTGCTCAAGTCCATCTCCTCGCAGCCCCATGACACTGTGCCGGCGCTGCGCGCCATCACGGTTCGTGATTTGCTGACCTATCGCATGGGTTTCGGCAGCGTCATGGCGATGCCGGATACCTATCCGATTCAGAAATTGATCCGCGAATATCGGATTGGCGGCGACGGGCCGATGCCGCATTCCCAAATCCCCACAACCGATGAATGGCTTAAGGGACTCGGCTCGCTGCCATGGATTGCGCAACCGGGCGAGCGCTGGATGTATCATGTGAGCGGCGACGTGCTGGGCGTTTTGATCGCGCGGGTCGCGGGGATGTCGCTCGGCCGGTTCCTGCGCGAACGGATCTTCGATCCGCTCGGGATGAAGGACACAGCCTTCCATGTGCCGGCCGAAAAAATCGGACGCCTGCCGGCGGTCTACTTTTTCAATCGTCAGACCAACCGGCTCGACTTGTCTGACGATCAGGCGAGCATTTCGTGGCGCGTCGAACCGCCGTTCGAGTCCGGCGGTGGTGGGCTCGTCTCGACCATCGACGACTACTTTGCGTTCAGCCGCATGATGCTGAACAAGGGCGGGCACGGCCGCGAGCAAATTCTCTCGCGCGCGGCCGTAGAGTTGATGACATCGGATCATCTGACGCCTGGGCAACGCGCAGATTGCGACATTTTCTTCGGCGGCCATTCGAGCTGGGGCTTGGGCATGGCAGTGGACATTTTGCGCAGTGAAACCTTTCACAATCCGGGCCGCTTCGGCTGGAACGGCGGCTTCGGCACAACGGCCTACGCCGATCCCGCACAGGAAATGATCGGCATCCTCTTCACCCAGCGCATGATGGATTCGCCCGAACCGCCGAGAGTGTTTACCGATTTCTGGACCCTCGCGTACGGTGCAATCGAATAGACAAGGTAGCGGCGGAAGCCCTCTTCGGTATCCCGCGAGGCGATACGAGCTTCCAAACAATTTCTTCTTCGAGATAAGGGCAGTGCTGCAGATCTTTCCTGGCCCTTACCGGCTGCTACTTGCTTCTGCTACTCGCTAAGGTTCGGCGCAGATCCGACGGTTCCGCCAATAAATCGTCTGTCACCTCGTCATTTGAGGTTGCCTGAAATCAAGTCCGTACGAAGTTTAGGTTCCTCGGCTCGGACAATCAGTCTCGCAAAGTCGACCCGGGAAACACCGTGAAAGCTAGACTGTCGACATTCATCTCTGCCCTTCTTGAATCAACCGCGCTGCTTGGGCTCCGTGTCGCGACTGGCAGATTCGGGGGACGAGCAATAGCCCCAGAACCCTTGAAACCAAAAGAATTAATCAGTCCGGCAGGTGCCAGGGAACATTGACGATCATGATTCGTTGTTTGCCGGAGCGCATCAGGCGTATGGCGATCATCTCGGGACGCTGGTTGTGCAAGAAGTAGTGAAGCCAGTGCCGTTCAACCAGTTCGGGCAACAACACGGCGATCATCCGATCAGGGTGTTCCTGCTCAAGTTCGAGAATCCGCTCGACCAGCGGCTTGATAATGAATCGATAGGGCGACTTTAGTACCACCAGTTCGGGTACGGGGCGACTAGCGCGGCGGGCCGGCTCCTGAACGAATTCCTGCCAGTCGCGGCGCAGTGAGGTGGTGTGGCGCTCGCACTCGACGTGTAGCGCGTGGATTTCGTCGGACATGGTGACCGCAAAACGCATCGCGCGGCGCGCCACTCTGCTCCATCGATCGATAGGCACCACCACCAGCGGCTGGCGATAGCCATCGGGCAGGAACTCCTCGACTGCCGCGGTCTGATGTTCGAGCCGACGATAGTGACGGTTCACCGCCATCATGATTGCGATCAGAGTTGGTACCACCAGCACGACGATCCATGCGCCTTGGGTAAATTTTGCCACCACCACGATCAGGGTCGTGACGGCCGTGGCCGCAGCACCAATCCCGTTGATCATCATCCGGTAGCGCGCACCCGCCGCTCGCTGACGGCTCCAATGCGCAACCATTCCGGCTTGCGAGAGGGTGAAGGCGAGGAACGCGCCGACCGCGAATAGCGGGATCAAGCGCCGAGGGACCGCTGAGCCGATGCGACCACGGGTTTGCGAAATGCGGGAACACCGTTGCTGACCGCTTCCACACCGGTCATTGCGGTGCAGCCGCTCGCAAATGCGCGTAACAGGATCCACA